>NZ_JBFAKG010000057.1:0-65138 GCF_040655595.1 Saccharopolyspora sp. NPDC050389 | reverse complement strand
CTGCTCCAAGGCGTCTTACTGTGCTGGACCGGCGTTTGCCCCACATGCCAACGAAAGCTCCCCAAACGAAGACCAACTTAACGAAGTACTACTAGGAGCTGGTCGCCTGAACGCTGGAGACTGGCCAGATCCGGTGACACGCAAGTGCCCAGCAGCGCAGGCACGATCGCATCCGTCATGCCCAGCACCGTGCAATTCGGCACTGTGCGGGTGAGTTCGTCCGCGACCGTGCGATCGAAGATCGTGACGACCAGCCGCACTCCGGGCGCGAGGTGTTCCACGAGCAGGGCGTAGCGCAACGCGACGATGTCGTTGCGGGACACGACGGCCACGCCGTCGACGGAGGCCGGCAGCCGACGCCGCAGCTCGTCGTCGTCCGGCCGGTGCAGCCGGTCGACGTGGTTTCCCCATCGCTGGGCATGGTCGGCCACCGATTGGCCGAGGTCCTCGTCGTCGCCGATGACGAGGAGGGTGCGGCCTGTCGGCGGCACCACTTCGTGCTCGGGCGGCGGGCCTGCGTGGTTGACCATCGATCCGTTCACCGTTCCGTCGGCGCGAGCTTTGGAAGATGTTCCGGAAGATTAAGGTCTCGCCGACGGTGGGAAGCTTGTTCGATCGGCTACTGTTGCCCGCCTCGGACTGTCCGGTCGAACAAGCCCCGCCGCGCGCCGTCAGGTTCCGTCGGCCTCGCGGTCGGCCAAGTGGGCGCTGATCGTCTCGAACATCCGCAGCGACGCGAGGTGCTTCCACCGTTCCAACGGGGCCGGCCAGCTGGAGAGCTTGACGCCGACCACGTCGTTCGCGCGGTCCAGGTAGACGAGTTGGCCGTGGATGCCCAGACACAGCGCCACATCGCCTCCCACCGCTGGGAACCAGAACTTGCTGCGGTATGCCCCGCCGGGCAGCCCGTGGGCGTCGGCGGACACGGCGAAGGCCTCTGCCGCGTCCGGTGCGCCGGTGAAGATGTCCTCCACCCACTGCGCGGGCACCACCTGCTCACCGCTGAGCGAGGTGCCGCCCGCCAGGATCATCGCGCCGAAGCGGGCGAGGCCGCCGAGCGTGGCGCAAATGCCACCGTCGAACATGCCGGTGCCCTCCGAGTCCACGGAGATGAAGGCGTCGTGCTCCGCACCCAGTCGCGACCAGAGCAGGTCCGAGGCCAGCCGCGCGAATCGCTCGCCGGCTGCGGCCTCGCAAACCCAGCCGAGCACGTCGGTTTCCGCGCTGCGGTACTCGAAATGGCCGCCGTGCGGGCGTTCCTGCCGCAGGGTGGGGAGAAACGCCTTGAGCGACGCGGGGGAGTCCGCGCCGCGTTTCGGCGCCCACCCGACGGCTTCGTCGAGGAGCCGCACCTCGGAGTCCGGGTCGAGGTAGTCCTCGGAGAACGCGACACCGCTGCGCATGTCCAGCAGGTGCCGCACGGTGGCACCGGCGTATCCGCTATCGGCGAGCTCGGGCACGTAGGCGGTCACCATGGCCTCGGGGTCGATGAGCCCGCGGCCGACCAACGCCCCGGTCACCGTGGATACCAGCGACTTGCTCACCGACATCAGGAGGTGACGCGTCGCCGGGGTCATCCCGCCGAGATACTCCTCGGCGACCACCCGGTCTCGGTGGAGCACCATCCAGGCATCGGTGTCGCTCGAGTCCACGATGTCCGCCACGGTGCGGGTCGACCCGTCGTCGAGGGCCACTTCGAGGCAAGTGAGGTCGAGCGGATTTCGCATGAGCTCGACCGCGGGGCCGTTGCCCCGGGAAATGTCGGCGGTGGAGCACACTTCGTCCACGTGCTGGAACGACCAGCCCAGGAGCTCGGGCGTCTGCCAGTTCTCGAGGGTCACGGGGACGGGTGGACGGTTCGCGGCGTGCATGGCGAATCCTTTCAGCCTCGGTCGGCCCGGTGGGTGATCAGGCCCGCCGACATGGTGAGCCGGATCGGGGCGGTGGCCAGCTCGTCGGCCGGTGCGTCGACCGGGTCGACCGCGAACGCGGTCAGGTCGGCCCGGCAACCCACCGCGATCCGGCCGGCGTGCGAGGCGGTGCCGTCCGCGATCGCGGCGTGGCTGGTCATGCCTTCCAGCGCCATCAGGCCGGTCAGCGCCTGCTCGGGAGTCACGGGCGCGATGTCGGTGCCGGGGCGGCGGCGCAGTCGCGCGAAGCCGAGCACCTCGCGGGCGTCGTATCCCGCGATCGGCCAGTCCGAGCCCAGCACGAGGACGCCTCCGGCGTCGCGCACGTCGCGGCAGCGCCAGGCTCGGTTGGCCCGCTCGGTGCCGAGCCGGGTCGACCACGCGTCGCTGTGATCGGCCTTGGTGTACGCCGTGTGCGACGGCTGCATGGAGGCCACCAGGCCCGTGGCGACCAGTCGGCGGACCTGGTCGATAGGCAGTGTTTCGAGGTGCTCGACCCGATGCCGGACGCCGTGGGTGTCCACGCCTTCGAAGCTGTCGATGACGTGGCGCACGCCCGCGTCTCCGATGGCGTGGGTCGCGGTCTGCACCTTCGCGGCCGCGAAGTGGCTGACCGCCTTGGTGTATTCCTCGGTGTCCAGCCAGAACGCGTCGGCGTTCTGGCCGAGGCAGTCGGCGTGCTCCAGCCAGGCGGTGCCGCCCTCGACGGTGCCCTCGATGAAGAATTTCACCGCGGCGACCTCCCAGCGGCTGCCGCGCCGGCCCTGGAGCGCGACGTGCTCATCGAGGTCGGCGCCGGGCATGCACCACGGCGCCAGCCGCAGCCGCACCGGCAGGTCGGTCTCGTTCTCGACCTGTGCCAGAAGTTTCAGGCTGCTTTCCGCGCCGTCCATGACATTGCCGCCGGTGAGCCCGGACGCCGCCATCGTGACGAGCAGTTCGACGAGCCTGCGCCGCAGCTCGACCGCGGGAGTCGGCGGGATCACCTCGCGCACCGGTTCCATCGCCGCGTGTTCGAGCAGGTGTCCGGTGGGCCGGCCGCGCTCGTCGCAGACGATCTGCGAGCGCTGCCGGAACGTGCGGGGTCCGGTGATCCCGGCGCGAGCCAGCGCGGTGGTGCTTGCCAGCGCCGAGTGGCCGTCGTAGAGGTTGAGGAAGACGGGGGTGTTCGGCAGCACCTCCTCGATGACCTGGTTGGTCACGGGTTTGCCGCCGAAGGCGTTGTGGTCCAACCCGAAACCCGTCACCCATCCCTCGGGGCCGCGCTCCGCGCCGGCCAGCGCCGCGCGCACGTCGTCGAGGTCGCGGCACCCGGACAGGTCGAGGCCGTCGAACGAGGTGATCCCCAGCAGGGGGTGCATGTGCCCGTCGACCAGGCCCGGCGTCGTGGTCGCCCCGCCGAGGTCGACGATCTCGGTTCCTGGGCCGCGCAGCGCGAGTGCGTCGTCGAGGGCGACGATGCGGTCTCCGCGCACCGCGATCGCGGACGCCGTGGGGCGGGCCGGGTCGAGCGTGCGGACCGTGGTCCCTACGACGAGGACGTCAGCGGTGCTCATCGGAAATCTCCTTCTCGCAGTCGGCGGCGATGCGGGCGTACACCTCGGGTCGGTTGCGGCGCAGCCAGGCGCCCCAGCACAGGCCGACGACGCAGACGATCGGGATCGTGGCCAGCAGGGCGGCGTTGACCGTGGTCGAGGCGGACGTCATCAGGTCCATGTGCCGGGCTGCGAGGACGAGCACGCCGATCATGGCCAGCGCAGAGACGACCGGCGCGACGACGGTCCGCCAGGGGCCCTCGGAATTGGGGGTGCGGCGGAAGAAGGCGACGACGGAGACGGCGGCGGCGACCTGCAGCAGCAGGATGCCGAAGACGCCGGGCGTGTTCACCCAGATCAGCAGGTGCTGGTAGGGATCGGCTCCTACGGCGGCGAAACCGATGACGATCACCAGGGCGAGCAGGGTCTGCGCGAAACCGGCGACGTACGGCGACCGGGTGCGCGGGTGGACCGCCGCCAGTCGCGGAGGCAGCAGGCCTTCCTGCGTGATGACCAGCGCGTACCGGGTCACCGCGTTGTGGAAGGCGACCAGGCCGGCGATGACGCTGGTGATGATCAGCAGGTGCATCACCTTGGTGAACCAGGCGCCCAGGTAGGTGTCGGAGGCGGTGAAGAAGAGACCGACCGGGTTCTCGGCCGCCGCGGCGATGATGCCCTGCGCGCCGTAAGCCTGGACGATGCTCCACACGATGAAGGCGTACGTCACGGCGAGGACCGCGACCGCGATGTAGAGCGCCCGCGGGATCGTGCGGCGCGGCTCGCGGGTCTCGGAGCGGTAGATGACGGTCGCCTCGAAGCCCATGAACGCGGCGAACGCCGTCGGCAGGATGCTGGCCATGCCGGGTCCGAAGAGGTGGGACGGCGAGAAGGACTCGAATCCGATGCCCTCGGCGCTGCCGCCCTGCACCAGGATCGCGACGGCGAGCACGAACAGCACGCCGGTCTCGGCCACGAGCATGACGGTGAGGAGCTTCGCGCCGAAGTCGACGCTGCGGAACCCGACGTACCAGACCAGCACGACGCCCGCGATCGCGTAGGTCCACCAGGGCAGATCGATGCCGAAGACGTCCAGGAACGTGCTCCGGGTGGCGTCGCCGAGCAGGCCGTACACGCCGATCTGCAGGGCGTTGTAGGAGAGCAGCGCGACCAAAGCCGCTGCCACGCCGGCGGTTTTGCCGAGGCCGAGCGAGATGTAGGAGTAGAACGCGCCGGCATTGCCGACATAGCGGGAAAACGTCGTGAAGCCGATGGCGAAGACGGCGAGCACGACACCGGCGAAGAGGTATGCCGCCGGGGCCCGAGGCCGCCGACCAGCACCGCCAGCGGCGCGACGCCGACCATGACCATCAGCGGTGCGGCTGCGGAGACGACGATGAAGACCAGGTCGCTCGTCCCGAGCGCGTTGCGCTTCAGGCCTTTTCCGGTGTTCTGAGAGGACCCTTCGCAGGGTGGGGGTGTGGACATCGTCCGACTCCCTCGGTTAATCGAAACCGATTAGATTTAGGTTGGCGGTAGCGTACGGCTGGCGGAGCCGGATGGGAAGGGGTGAATGTGGTGGGAACCACGCAACGACGGGCGGGGCGTCCCCGTACGGCGGTGCTGGACCGCCGGCGGATCGGCGAGGCGGCGCTGGAGCTGGTCGACGAGACTGGGGACTTCACGCTGCCCGAACTGGCCCGGCGGCTCGGGGTCCAGACCGGCTCGCTCTACCACCACGTCGATGGGCGCGCCGGCGTGATCGAACTGCTCCGCGAGCAGATCAGCAACCAGATGGACCCGACGCCGCTCGACCGGCATCCCTGGGACGTCGCGATGGGTGCCTTCTTCCGTTCCTACCGCGCGGTTTTCGCCGCGCACCCGCGCGTCGTGCCGTTGCTGACCACCGCCACGATCCGCTCGCCCAAGGTCATCGCGGCATACGACAAGATGGCCGCCCAGCTAGCCGACAGCGGCATCCCGACCAGCCGCGCGATGGAGATCCTCACCGCGATGGAGAACTTCGTCATCGGTTCGGCGCTCGACCTGGCCGCGCCCGAGGTGATGTGGGAGATCCCCGAAGGGGTCGAAGCGCCGCACCTCGCGGCCGCGCTCGCCGCGCAGTCGACCTCCACCGACCGAGCGGAGCGGGCGTTCGAGGTCGGCATGGCCACCCTGCTCGCCGCAGTGCGGGCCGAGGCGGCCGCCCCGCGCTGACGTGCTCCGTCGACGCGCAGCGCGCGGCGGAAATGGCGATGTGGCGCGGGTTCCGCGCCGTAGTAGGCTAATTGTCCAGTGTGGACTTCTTGGTCAATGAGTCGGCCGGCGAAACCGCGCCGAGCTTGCCGACCGTCGACAGTGGTCGATCTGCGGGCGAAGGTGGCCGTCCCGCGCGAGATCGCCCGCGCACCGGCTCAGGACGTGTGGTCCGGGTCTGCTCCGGGCAGGTCATCGGCTGCGAGTCCGGCCACGAGTCGCTCGTACACGGCGCCGGCTCGCTCGTCGAGCTCGTCGAGCTCGACGCCGAGTTCGCGGGCGATCGTCTCGCGGAAGATGCAGTAGCCCAGGTAGGTGGCCGCGGTCATCGCGTGCAGGACGTCGGCGTCGGCATCCGGCGGGAGCGCGCCGGTCGTGCGGTCGCGGTCGAGCGCCTGCCGAGTGCGTTCCAGCGCGGGGAAGAGCACGAGCTGGTCGTCGCCCTCCAGGGCGAGGAGGGCTTCCAGCTTGGGCAGGTCGGGCTGCTGGAGCGCCGAGTGCCACATCGCCGTGCGCCGCTGCGCGAACGGCTGCTCCCAATGCGTGCCGCGGTCGAGGGTCGACTGCTGGAGGAGGCGGGTGATCGCCGCCCGCAACAGCGCGTGGCGGGATCCGAAGTACTGGTAGATCTGCCCGTGGTTCACGCCCGCCTCCGCGGCGACCTCCCGCAGTGTGACTCCTTCGAGGAGTCCGTCGCGCCGCATGATCCGCAGTGCGGCGTCGAGCAGGTCGGACTCGGTCTCCTCGCGCGAGCGTCGCCGTCGGCGGGGTTTCGCCGCGGGGACCTCGTCGGACATCCGCGCCTCCCGGTCTCTTGACTGTCTTGCCGGTCACATCCTACAGTTCCGTTAATAACGAAGCGTTAATAACTAATAGTTAATAACGGGATGTCTGCAGGAGGTGGATGGTGTCGGAGAGTCGTCTGCCGCTCGAGGGCATCCGCGTGCTGGACCTCGCAACCGTGCTCGCCGCGCCGGTCACGGCGACGATGCTGGGGGACTTCGGAGCCGAGGTCGTCAAGGTCGAGGAACCCGGCCGCGGCGACTTCACCCGGGCCGGGCCGGGCTCGTCGGCCACCGGGCGCCGCTCGCTGCAGTGGATCCAGGAGGGGCGCAACAAGAAGTCCGTGACGGTCGACCTGCGGACCGCGCGCGGCCAGGAGCTGGTGCGCGACCTGGTGCCGCACTTCGACGTGGTCGTCATGAACTTCCGCCCGCCGACCATGGCGAAGTGGGGCCTGACACCGGAGCGCCTCCAGGAGATCAACCCGCGGGTCGTGTTGGTCCTGGTCACCGGTTACGGCATGTCGGGGCCGTTCAGCGACCGGGGCGCCTTCGACCGCATCGCCAGCGCGTACTCCGGCCTCACCTACGTCAGCGGTGAACCCGACGGGCATCCGACCCGCACCGGGTACGCCGTGATCGACTACATGGCCGCCTACCTCGCGGCGTTCGCAACCGTCACCGCGCTGTACGAGCGGGACCGCAACGGCGGCAACGGACAGATCGTGGATCTCGGCCTGTACGAAGCGGGATTCCGCGCCTCGGAGAACTCGCTTCTCGGCTACGCCGCGCTCGGGAAGGTCCGGGAGCGGCAGGGCAACCGGAACCTGCAGGTCGTCCCGGCCAGCGACTTCGACACCGCCGACGGGCGGCGGATCTCGGTGCACGCCGGCACCGATGCGCTGTTCCGCAAGCTGGTGGCGGTCATGGAAATGCCGGAGCTCGCGGAGGATCCGCGGTACGCGACCCGCGATAGCCGCGTCGATCATCAGGATCAGCTGTACGCCGCGATCGCGGCCTGGGCGGGCAGGCTGCCTGCCGATGACGCCGTTCGGATCCTCAACGACGCCGGTGTGCCGGCGTCGCCGATCATGAGCGTCGCCGACATCGCCGCAGACCCGCACTACCGGGAACGCGGGACGATCACCACCGTCGTGGACGACGACTGGGGCGAGCTGCCGATGGTCGCCCCGCTGCCGCGGCTGAGCAGGACGCCGGGGCGGATCAGGTCGCTGGGGCCGCGCCTGGGGGAGCACACCGACTCGGTGCTGACCGACCTGCTCGATCTCGACCAGCACGCCGTGGACGCCCTGCGCGCCGACGGCGTCATCTGACCCGCTCCGCTCCCTCCGCAACGACGCAGAAGGACATGGCACCGAATGACCCCATCGCTGCTCTCGATCGTGGTGCTCGCCCTGCTGTTCCTCGGCGCCTTCGTGCCGCGCTTCAGCCTCGCCTTCGCCGCGCTTCCCGCCACCTTCCTGGTCGCAACCCTGTCCGGTGTCGGCATCGACGAGCTGTTCGGCTTCTTCCCGGTCGACTTCGTCGTCCTGATCGTCGGGATCTCCGCGCTGTTCGTGGTCGTCCAGATGACCGGCACCACGGACTGGCTCCTGTCCCATGCGCTGCGGCCGATCGGGCACCGAACCGCTTTGATCCCGCTGCTGCTGTTCACCGTAGCTGCGCTCATCACCGCGATCGGAACCCTGCCCGCGGCGGTCATCGCGATCATGGCCCCGATAACGCTCGGCATCGCAGCCAAGCGCGGGTTACCTCCGCTGCTGCTCTGCCTGACCATGCTCAACGGCGTCATGTGCGGGTTGTTCTCCCCGATCGCGGTGTTCGGCGCGACCATCCCGCGGCTCATGTCGAAGACCGGCATCGAGCTGCCCTCCCACGCCGCGCTCGTGTTCTTCCTTTCCGCGCTCGGCACTGGTTTTCTGTTGTGCCTCGT
Source organism: Saccharopolyspora sp. NPDC050389 (assembly GCF_040655595.1). Lineage (NCBI taxonomy): Bacteria > Bacillati > Actinomycetota > Actinomycetes > Pseudonocardiales > Pseudonocardiaceae > Saccharopolyspora > Saccharopolyspora sp. NPDC050389. Next base: position 56,704 of record NZ_JBFAKG010000057.1, on the reverse strand, counting down.
CGCGATGCTCTTGGGAAGGCGCTCCATCCGCGCGGCAGGAGACGCCGGCCTCCAGGGCCATTCGACTGACACGGCCGCACCGGGCCACGAGGCAACAGATCCCGCAGCGGGCACCGCCGGAACGGTCGGCACCGCCGTCCTGACCGAATCTGATCGCGTCGTCGCGGTGACTCAACCGTCCGTGCCGGGCCGACTCGCCCGGTGGAGCTCGATCGCGGCACTGGTCGTGCTCGTCGCCGGCGGAGTGGTGTTCAAGGTGAACCTGGGCCTGCTCGGGCTGACCCTCGCGTTCGCCCTCCAGCTCCTGCTGCGCCTCGAACCGGCATCGATCATCCGCCGCCTGCCCTGGGAGATCATCCTCCTGATCGCCGGCCTGCTGACCTACGTCGGACTCATGGAGCACCTCGGCGCGTTCGACCGGATCACCGCCGCCCTGAGCATCACCGGTTCGCCGATGCTGTCCCTGCTGGTCATCTGCTTCATCGCCGGCCTGACTTCCTTCTTCGCCTCGTCGATCGCGGTCATCGCGACGGCCGTTCCGCTCATCGCCCCGCTCGTGACCGCCGGCGTGCCACCGGTGGCGGCGATCGTCGCCGTCGCGCTCTCCGCAGTGCTCGTCGACGTCAACCCGCTCGGCATCACGGGCGCGCTCCTGCTCGGATCCACCGAGCCCGAACACCGCACCCGCCTCTTCCAGCACCTGATGACCTACGGGCTGTGCTCGATCGTCCTCGGCCCGCTCCTTGCCTGGACCGTCTTCGGCTGGACCCTATGACCGATGCGCACCACCGTCCTGAACCCCGCCGGGTGGCGTCGAAGCAGGTTGTTCTGACGTTGGCGATGGGGGATTGCGTTGGCCGGAACCGCGTTGGACTGCGCTGAACGGAAGCGACCCGGTTTTCCCTGTGGTTTAAGATGCTTCGCTGGTAACTATCTCTTGTGGACAGTGATGGAACGAGAGGTTTGCCCCGCTGCGGGTGGATCGTCAGGTGGGTGTGGTCAGCGTGGTGACTCCTGGTCCGTCGAGGTCTTCCAGCGCCGTTCGGCGACGGGAGATCGCCAGGAGCAGGGAAAGCGCGGTTCCGGTTGCTTCCGGGCCACTTCCGATCGACACGTCGGCGTCCGTCGCCGTCAGGCGGATGCGGGACATCAGCTCCTTGGCTCCGCCGAAGGACGCCGGTGTGCGGGCCTGCAGGCGGAGCGACCGGACCACGGCCTCCGGTCGGTAGTGGCGGGTGAGTCCCAAGGGGCGGCGGATGTCCTCGCCGTGGACGACCTCCTCGACGAGCCTGCTGTCGAGAGGCGCCGGAGGGGTCGACGTCCGCGACGCCACCTGACGAAGCCGTTCCAGCGTCTCCTGCGGCGTGGCGCCGCGCTCGCGCTCCACGCCGCGTGCGTTCTGGCGGTCGAAGTCGAACCGCGCCCGGACGAGGCCGGCCACGAATCCGAGACGCGTCGTCCGCGCCGTGTCGACCAGGTGCGCGACCACGTCGTGCACGGTCCACCCTTCGCACAGTGACGGCTCCGCCCATTGCTCGTCATCGAGGTGCGTGAGGTCGTCGATCAGCGCCGCGCGCTCCGCATGCACCATCGACCACACATCGTCCTTCACGGCTTCTCCTTCGCTCGACCGCGGTGTCCGCCAAGTGAGACTCGCGGCGCGGCGCGAACTCGTCGCCGGTGAGCGGAACCATCGGGACTCGGGGTAACCGCGTCGTCGTGGTCAGGCGCCGGGTTTCCGCTTGCGGCTGGTCTGGGAGATGGCGTCGATGAGTGGCGGCAGGAAGGCGCTTGCCAGCTCGTCCGGCGCCAGTTGGTCCGGCTCGATGAGGCTTTGCGTCAGGGCGCCTTCGTGCAGTGCGGTGGTGAGCCGGGCCAGCGTGTCCAGGTCGACGGTGGGTTTCCGGCCGAGGCGGTCGAACAGCGTGCCCAGCAGTCGCACGATCTCGGCGCGCAGGCGGCGGTCGTGCTCGGCGAGGGTGCGCGCTGTCTCGTGGTTGCGGATGGCGTGGAGGGTGAACTCCGTGGACAGCAGGTACCAGCGGCGCTCGGTGTCGTCGACCGCGCTGGTGCGCGCGATCAACGCGCGCAGCGGATCCGGTGTGTCCCGCATCTCCTCGATCGCCTGGCTGAGCCGGTCGACGACCCGTTGGGCGTGCAGGTCGAACAGCGCGAAGAACAGCTCTTCCTTGTTGCGGTAGTTGGAGTAGAACGCGCCGCGGGTGAGGCCGGCCCGGTCGCAGATCTCCTCGATCGAGGTGCCGTAGAAGCCGCGGTCGGCGAACGTCTCGAGCGCCGCGTCGAGCAGGCGCGCAGTGGTCTGCGGGCGACGTTTGGTCGGTCCCTTCGGCAACGCGATTCCTCCGTGGGGCATTGACAGGTCGGCGTGACGTCACTCACGATACACCACTGTATGGGATACAGGGCTGTATCGCATACAGACCTGTACTGGTTTCAGTGTTGATCCAGGAGGCTTCTGATGGAGACGATTTCCGACGCGGTCCACACCGGACTCGGGCCGACCCCGGCCGGATTCCAGGCGATGCTCCCGCCCACCTTCGACTCGGTGGCCGAGGAACGGCTGCACCGCAAGCAGGAACTCGCCGCTGCGTTCCGGCTGTTCGGCAAGCTCGGCTTCTCGGAAGGGGTGGCCGGGCACATCACGGCGCGCGACCCGGAGAATCCAGAGTGGTTCTGGGTCAATCCCTTCGGGATGAGCTTCAGCCAGATCAAGGTCTCCGACCTGATCCTGGTCGACCACGATGGCAACGTGGTGGAGGGGCGTCGACCGGTGAACCGCGCCGCGTTCTGCATCCACTCCGAGGTGCACAAGGCCCGCCCGGACGCCGTCGCCGCGGCACATGCGCATTCCTTGCACGGCAAGGCTTTCGCCGCATTGCGCCGGCGCCTTTCGCCGATCACCCAGGACGCCTGCGCGTTCTTCGAGGACCACGGCCTGTACGAGGACTTCCGCGGGGTGGTCAACGACACCGAGGAGGGCCGGCGGATCGGTGTCGCGCTCGGCGGCCACAAAGCGGTCGTCCTGGCCAACCACGGCCTGCTGACGGTCGGGCAGACCGTGGCGGAGGCGGCCTGGTGGTTCGTCACCATGGAACGTTCCTGCCAGGCGCAGCTGCTGGCCATGGCTGCTGGTCAGCCGCACGAGATCGACCGCGAGACGGCGCTGCAGGTGCGCGAGCAGATCGGCAGCCCGCTGTCCGGATGGTTCCAGTTCCGGCCGATGTGGGATCGGATCATCGAGGAGCAACCGGACCTGTTCGACTGATCGGCTCGGAGAGGACGACATGAGCTCTGCTTCCGTCCCCGAGCCTGCCCGGCCGGCACCCCTGGACGAGTCCTTGATCGACAGGGGTGTCGCGCTGGCCAGGCGGCGGCTGATACCGGTGCTGGTCCTGATGTACGTCTTTTCGTACCTGGACCGGCTGAATCTGAGCTACGCCGAACCCTCGATCTCGCGCACGCTCGAACTGAGCGCGACGGTGTTCGGCTTCGCGGCAGGAGCCTTCTTCCTCGGCTACGCGCTCCTGGAGGTGCCGAGCAACCTCATCCTCTACCGCGTCGGAGCGCGCAAGTGGCTCACGCGGATCATGATCACCTGGGGCGCGGTGAGCATGCTCTCCGCGCTGTCCTGGGACGCCACCTCCCTGATCGTCTTCCGCGTGCTGCTGGGCATCGCCGAAGCTGGCTTCCTCCCCGGCGTCCTGTTCCTGCTCACGCAGTGGTTCCCCAAACGGGAGCGGGGGCGCGCCACCGCGCTGCTGTTTGCCGGGCCGCTGATCGCCGGGGTCATGGGTGGACCGTTGGCGGGTCTCCTGCTTGGGCTCGACGGGGTGGCCGGGCTGCACGGCTGGCAGTGGCTTTTCCTGGTCGAAGGGCTGCCCGCCGTCGTCGTCGGGCTGTGGGCGGCTTGGCGGTTGCCCAACCATCCGGGAGAGGCCGAGTGGCTCGACGCCGAGACCGCGCAGGCCATGCGGGCCGCCATCGCGGAAGAAGCGGCGGCCATGCGGGGCCGGGAACGGCTCTCCCTCGGGAGGGCCCTGCGGGACCGCCGCGTCCTGCTGCTGGCGGCGATCTACCTGTGCTACAGCCTCGTGTCCAACGGGGTGACCTTCTGGCTGGCGGCGCTCGTCGGCCAGCTCGGCCAGCTCAGCACGGCCCTGTTCAGCGTGCTGATCATGATCCCGACCCTGGTGGCCGCGATCGGCCTGCTGTTCTTCGGCCGTTATGCGGGTCGCACGGCCAACAGTCGCGGTCTCCTGCTCGTCGGCCTGCTCATCGGCATAGTCGGGCTCTCCGCCGCGGCGGTGCTCCCGCCTGGGCTCAGCTTGGTCGCCGTCGCGGCGGCCTCCTTCGGGGCCAGCGGCCTGCTGCCCGTTTTCTGGGAGTTGCCCGCGCGGCTGCTCACCGGTCGGGCAGCGGCGGGCGGTATCGCGATGATCAACAGCATCGGGCAGCTCGGTGGACTGGTCGGCCCGACTCTCGTCGGTGCCCTCAAGGAGAGCACCGGATCGCTCGGTCCGGCTTTCTTGCTGCTGGCCGGGGTCCTCGTCTTCGCCGCACTGCTGACGCTGCTGGTGCGGTTGCCGCGTAGCGAGTCCGAGTCATCGCCCTTGCCGCCAGTTCGATTGGAAACGGAGACCTCATGACTGCCCTGTTCGCCGGTCTGGACGACCAACTACCGGCGTTGCACGAGTTGTACCGGGATCTGCACGCCCACCCGGAGCTGTCGTTCCAGGAGGTGCGCACGGCCCGGATCGTCGCCTCCCGGCTGCGTGAGCAGGGGTGGGCGGTCACCGAGGGGGTCGGGGGCACCGGCGTGGTCGGCGTGCTGGGCTCCGGCGACGGGCCGGTGGCGCTGCTGCGGGCCGACATGGACGCGCTTCCGGTGCTGGAGGAGACCGGCCTGCCCTACGCCTCCACCCGGACCGCGGTGGACGCGGACGGCAACGAGGTGCCGGTGATGCATGCATGCGGCCACGACATGCACGTCACGTGCCTGCTGGGTGCCACCGCGCTGCTGGCCAGGAACCGGGACGCTTGGCGGGGCACGGTGGTGGCGGTTTTCCAGCCCGCGGAGGAGGTCGGTGGTGCTGCGGCGATGATCGAGGACGGGTTCGCGGAGCGGTTCCCGCGCGCCGAAGTGTGCCTCGGCCAGCACGTCAGCCCGGCCCCGGTGGGAGCTGTCGGAACCCGGTCCGGCCCGATGATGGCCGCGTCCGACACCGTGCGGGTCCGGCTGTTCGGCCGCGGCGGGCACGGGTCCAGGCCGGAGACGACCGTGGATCTGGTGGTGCTGGCGGCGGCGATCGTGACGCGCTTGCAGACGGTGGTGGCTCGGGAGGTCGGGGCGGATCGGCAGGCCGTGGTGACCGTGGGTTCGATCCACGCCGGGACCAAGGCGAACATCATCCCGTCCACCGCCGAGCTGCAGATCAGCGTTCGCAGCCAGACCACTGCGATCCGCGAGCAGGTGCTGGCGGCCGTGCGTCGGATCATCCGTGGCGAAGCCATCGCGTCCGGAGCCGACCGGGATCCGGAAGTCACGATCACCGAGGGCTTTCCGGTGACCGTCAACGAGCCGGCAGCGACCGGGACGGTGCTCGGTGCGTTCACCGAGACCTTCGGCGAGGAGCTGGTGTTCACCCTGCCGCAGGCCATCACGGGCAGCGAGGATTTCGGCGCTTTCGGCGCCGCTCTCGACGCACCGTCGGTGTACTGGCTCTTCGGCGGCATCGACCACGCCGCGTTCGGCGACGTCGACCGGAAGGCGTTGCTGGAGAACGGCATTCCGCCGCACATCCCGAGCAACCACTCGGCGCTGTTCGCCCCGGTTCCCGATCCGGCCATCGGGCTGGGCGTGCGCTACCTGCTCACCGCAGCCGCACCGTGGCTGACTGTCCAACAGGGACATCCCAGTGTCCCAGGAGGGAACTGAGATCGTGCCCGACCCAGCAGAGCTGATCTTCACCGGAGGCCCGGTCCTCACCATGGACGAGGCGGCTCCGGAAGCCGAAGCCCTCGCCGTCCGAGACGGCGTGATCACCGCTGTGGGGAGATCAGCCGACGTCCTGGCGTTGCGCGGCCCCGGCACGCGGGTGGTCGACCTCGACGGGCGTGCACTGCTGCCCGGCTTCGTCGAGGCACACGGACATCCCTCGACGATGGCCCTGACCCTCGCCCCACCCGCGATCGACGTCCGCCCGTTCACCGTGCCCACCGGAGCGGAGGTCTACGAGCGGATCAAAGCGGCCGTGGCCGCCGCCCCGGGAAAGCCGGTGGGCGCCTACGGGATCGACCTGCTGCTGCAACGAGATCTGGCCCTGCCCACCCGCGAACTGCTCGACGAGCTGTGCCCCGACGCTCCTCTCGTGGTGGTCTCCAACAGCGGCCACGCCGCCTACGGCAACACCGCCGCCTTGCGCGCGGCCGAGATCACGGCCGACACCCCCGACCCGGTGGGAGCCCGGTTCGTCCGCGACACCGCCGGCGAACCCACCGGCGAGGCCCAGGAAACGGCCGCCCTCCTGGTTCTCTTCGAGGCGCTGGGGGACTTCCGCGACGACGCGCAGGTCTCCGCCGCGCTGGACTGGGCGTTCGCCGAGCACGCCCGAGCCGGGATCACCACGGCGACCGACATGGCGACCGATCCCCGGAACCTTCGGGTGCTGCGCACCGCCGCCGAGCACCCCGACGGCGCTCTGCGGATCCGTTCGTACCTCATCGGCACCCCCGAGTTGGCCGCAGAGCCGGGCCGGCGCTTCTCCGGTCACGCGCCGGCACGGGAGATGTTCGGTGTCTCCGGCATGAAGCTGTGGGCCGACGGCACCCCGTGGCAGGGCAGCGTCGCCACCAGCTTCCCGTTCAAGGACAACGACGCGACCCTGCGCATCGGCCTGGACCACTGCACGCACGGTCCCATGAACTACAGCCCGGACCAACTCGCCGATCTGGCCACCGCTTTCGCAGCACAGGGCTTCCCGCTCGCCTGTCACGTCCACGGGGACGTCACCTGCGAAGCCGTCCTCGACGCGTACGCCAAAGTCGGCGCCGATGATCCGGAGGCGCTGCGTGCGCTGCGGCCGCGGCTGGAGCATTGCGGAGTTGTCACAGCCGACCAGTTCCGCCGCGCCGCGGACATGGGTGCCACCGTCAGCCTGTTCATGGACCACGTCCGCTGGTGGGGAGATGTCCTGGCGGATGACCTCTTCGGCCCCGAGGTGGCCGACCGCTGGATGTCCGCGCGGTCGGCCTGGGACGCGGGGCACCGCGTCTCCCTGCACAACGACGGTGTCTGCTCGCCCACCGACCCGCTGTCCAGCGTCGCCACTGCGCTCACGCGCCAGTCGCACCCCAGCGGCCGCATCCACGGGGAGAGCCAGCGCCTGACCGTCGACGAAGCCTTGTGCGCGGTGACGACCAACCCTGCGTGGCAGCTGCACCTGGAGGGCGAGATCGGCATGCTGCGCACCGGGATGCGAGCCGACCTCGTGGTCCTGAACCGAGACCCGCGCGCGGTGTCCGCCGAGCACTTCCGCGAAGCGGTCGCGGTGTCGGCCACCTACCTGAGCGGTCGACGAACCTGGCCGCTGTGACCCCGCTCCGCCCAAGCACGCGACACATCCGTCCGAGAAAGGCTGCTCCATGAGCCAGGACTTCGGCTCCTACCAGAACGAGATCTACCTCAACGGCCTCGCCGGCATCGTGCCGGAGTACCCGATGGCCCACGCCGAACTGGAAGCCAAGGCGCAGGCGGCGATGCCGCCGTCGGTGTGGTCGTACGTCGCCGGAGGCGCCGGTGACGAGCACACGCAGCGGGCCAACAGCACCGCTTTCCAGCGCTGGGGTCTGATTCCCCGGATGTTCGTCGGTGCCTCGCAGCGCGACCTGTCCGTCGACCTGTTCGGGATGACCCTGCCGTCCCCGCTGTTCATGGCGCCGGTCGGTGTTATCGGCATCTGCGCTCAGGACGGGCACGGCGACCTCGCGACCGCACGCGCCGCGGCGCGCACGGGCGTCCCGATGATCGCCTCGACCCTGTCCGCCGATCCTCTGGAGGCCGTTGCCGCGGAATTCGGCGCAACGCCCGGCTTCTTCCAGCTGTACACCCCGACGAACCGGGAGCTGGCCGAAAGCCTCGTGCACCGGGCGGAGCGGGCCGGCTTCAAGGCCATCGTGGTCACGCTCGACACCTGGATCACCGGTTGGCGGCCGCGCGATCTGGCGACCGGCAACTTCCCCCAGTTGCGCGGGCACTGCCTGGCCAACTACACCAGCGACCCGGTTTTCCGGGCGCTGCTGGACCGCGCGCCGGAGGAGGACCCGCAGGCCGCTGCCCTCGCGTGGACCCGGATCTTCGGCAATCCGCTCACCTGGGACGACCTGCCGTGGCTGCGGTCGATCACCACGCTCCCGCTGGTCGTGAAGGGCCTGTGCCACCCGGACGACGTGCGACGTGCCAAGGACCTGGGGGTGGACGGCGTCTACTGCTCCAACCACGGTGGCCGCCAGGCCAACGGCGGCTTGCCAGCCCTCGACGCACTGCCGGGAGTCGTGGCGGCTGCGGATGGGATTCCGGTGCTCTTCGATTCCGGTGTTCGCGACGGTGCCGACATCGTCAAGGCGATCGCGCTGGGGGCCACCGCTGTCGGTGTCGGACGCCCGTATGCGTACGGGCTCGCCCTGGGCGGCACCGGCGGAGTCGTCCACGTCCTGCGCGCGCTGCTGGCCGAGGCCGACCTGATCATGGCGGTTGACGGCTACCCGTCCCTCGCCGATCTCGTGCCCGACGCACTCCAGCGCATCACGTGATCGATGTTCTAGTCCCTGAACAGGGCGCCACCTGACGAAGAAACGCAAGTTCGCCGAACATGCCATTGTGGACGGACGCGGTGAACCGCATGATCCACGAGAGGGCTTGGTTTCCTTTTCTTGCAAGAAAATTGATAGATCCATGGGTGGATCGATCGTGTTGTTGGCATTTTCCCGTCGATTCAACGGGTTTCCCCCGGGGTCAAGCTCAAGCGGTGGATGGTGAATGAGATGAAGACGTGGCAGGTCGCCGAGCTCGGCGAGCCGAAGGAAGTCATGCGGCTCGTTGACGTTCCCGAACCGGAACCGGGTCCCGGGCAGGTCTCGGTGCGAGTTCTCGCGGCAGCGGCCAACTTCCCCGACGTCCTGATGTGCCGAGGCCGCTACCAGGTGCGTCCTCCGCTGCCGTTCACGCCTGGCGTGGAACTCTGCGGCGAGGTGGTGTCGGTCGGCGCCGATGTCGATGGCATCGCGGTCGGGCAGCGCGTGCTCGGCGGGTCCGCGCTCCCGCGCGGTGGGTTCGCGGAGAAGGCGCTGATGGCCGCGGAAACCACTTTCGCCGCACCGGAATCGCTCGACGACGCCCAGGCGGCGTCCCTGTTCGTCGGGTACCAGACCGGTTGGTTCGGCTTGCACCGCAGGGCCGGATTGCGGGCGGGGGAGACCCTGCTGGTGCACGCTGCGGCAGGTGGTGTCGGCAGCGCGGCGATCCAGTTGGGCAAGGCGGTGGGGGCACGGGTCATCGGCGTCGTCGGCGGGCCGGAGAAGGCCGAGTACGCCCGCAGCCTCGGTGTCGACGTCGTCGTCGACCGGCACCGGGAGGACTTCGTCGAGGTGGTCAAGGCCGAGACCGGCGGTCGAGGGGCCGACGTCGTGTACGACCCGGTCGGCGGCGACACCTACCAGCGGTCCACCAAGTGCATCGCCTTCGAGGGGCGCATCGTGGTCGTCGGCTTCGCCGGGGGTGAGATCCAGAGCGCGGCGCTGAACCACGCGCTGGTCAAGAACTATTCGATCCTGGGGCTGCACTGGGGGCTCTACAACACGCACGACCCGGCAGCGGTCCGGGAGTGCCATGAAGAGCTGACCGCGCTGGCCGACCGGGGCGTCGTACGCCCGCTGGTCAGCGAGAAGCTCGCCCTGGACGCCGTTGCCGTCGGCGTCCAGCGCCTCGCCGACGGCGACACCGTCGGCAGGGTGGTGTACGTCCAGTGAGCCCTGGCCTCGGAGGACATCGAGGGCACGCCGTGACGGTGTTCGCATTTCTCGACGGACCCATCGGTGGGCGAGGCACTCCTGCACAGGTGGCGGCTTGGCGCCGGGAGACCACGGTTCGGTCTTCCGAGGCGTCACCGAGCCGTGCCGGCCGGGCCGCCTGAACGCGTCAGCGCATTGAACCCGAAACCCGATTCACGCGAACGATCGCTGTGATCGCCTGGTCCGAGGAGGAACCATGCCGAACGTCGTCGGCTCGACGTGGGCCCACGCCGCTGCAACGCCCGAGGCCGTGGCGCTCAGGGCTGGTGGGGATGTCTGGAGCTATGCGCGGCTGCGCGATGCCTCCGCTGCTTTCGGTGGGGAGCTGCGGGCGCGCGGCGTGCGAGCAGGAGACCGGGTGCTGCTGGTGGCGCCCACCGGACCCGACTTCGTCGTCGCCTACCTCGGCGCGCACCTGATCGGGGCCGTGGTCATCACGATGAACACCATGGCCACCGCACCGGAGATCGACTACGTCGTCGGGGACTCCGGCACCCGTCTCCTGGTCGTCTGGCACGAGGCACAACGGGCCGCGCAGCGCGTTGCCGACGAGCGTGCTCTGCCTCTGCGGGTTCTCGGGCCGGAAGCGGTGGCGGGCGAGGGCGAGCCGGTCAGCGTCCCCGTCGACCGGGACCGCCAGGACACGGCGGTCCTGCTCTACACCTCCGGAACTACCGGTCGGCCAAAGGGTGTCGAGCTCACCGTGGCCAACGTCCTTGACACGGCGCGGACTTTCGTCGAACAGCTGCACCTCACGGCCGGCGATCGCTGCGGGACCGGTTTGCCGCTGTTCCACGTGTTCGGCCAGGCGGCCTGCCTCAACTCCGCGCTGGCGGCCGGTTGCTCGATTTCGCTGCTCTCGCCCTTCGAGCCGGTGGCCATGCTTGAGATGATCCGGCGCGACCGGCTCACCTTGGTCGCTGGTGTGCCGACGATGTGGAACGCCATGCTGCACGTCGCCGGCGATTTCGGTCCGGATGACTTCGCCGACCTGCGGCTGGCGTCGTCCGGTGGCGCGTCCCTCCCCGGTGAGGTGCTCAGCGCGTTCTCGGAACGGTTCGGCTGCACCATCCTCGAAGGCTACGGACTGACCGAATCCACTGCCGCCGCGACGTACAGCTCCCCGGATCAGCAGCGCGTCGGATCGGTGGGCAGGCCGCTTCCCGGCATCGCGGTGGAGGTCCGCGACCCGGAGGGGGCTGTGCTCCCGGCAGGTGAGGTGGGGGAGGTGTACCTCCGCGGGCCGAGTGTGATGAAGGGGTACTGGAACCGCCCCGAGGAGACGGCCGCCGACCTCGCGGACGGGTGGTTGCAGACCGGTGATCTCGGCCGGCTCGACGGGGACGGCTACCTCTACATCGTCGACCGCGCCAAGGACCTCATCATCCGCGGTGGCTACAACGTCTACCCGCGCGAGGTCGAGGAGGTGCTCTACCAGCACCCGGACATCGTCGAGGTGGCCGTCATCGGCGTGCCCGACGAGAGGTACGGCGAGGAGGTCGCTGCCGTCATCACCGCACGCCCCGGTGCGGAGATCGCCCCCGAGGAGCTCCGCGCCTGGGCGAAGGAGCAGCTGTCCGCGTACAAGGTGCCGCACCTGATCCGATTCGTCGACGCCCTGCCCAAAGGCGCCACCGGCAAGATCCAGAAACGCGCCCTGGACTGGAAGGCGCTGACCACCGCGAGCGGCTGACGGCGGCACAGCAGTCAACTCCGCGGAGTTCGGCGGCGACGAACGAGATCGTCGCTCTGAGCCGTCGTGCGACGCGAATTCTCAGGCCGTGCCGCCGCACCGCACCGGCAAATTCACCACAGGACCATTCGACGTGAGGAGCATCGTGTTCGAGCTGTCCGACAAGGCCAAGGATTACCAGGCGAAGTTGCTGGAGTTCATGGACAAGCACGTCTACCCGGCCGAGCCGGTCTACGAGGCCCAGATGGCCGAGTCCGGCGATCCGCACTTCCACCCACCCATCCTCGAAGATCTCAAGGCCGAGGCGCGCGGCCAGGGCCTGTGGAACCTCTTCCACCCCCACCCGGAATGGGGCCCCGGACTGACGAATCTCGAGTACGCCCCGCTGGCCGAGATCACCGGCCGCAGCCTGCACATCGCGCCGGAGGCGATCAACTGCAACGCCCCGGACACGGGCAACATGGAGGTGCTGACGCTCTTCGGTACTGAGGAGCACAAGGAAAAATGGCTCAGGCCGCTGCTCGCCGGTGAGATCGCGTCGGCGTTCGCGATGACTGAGCCAGGGGTCGCGAGTTCGGATGCCACGAACATCGAGCTGCGGATGGAGCGGGACGGAAACGAGTACGTCCTCAACGGTCGCAAGTGGTGGACGTCGAACGCGCTGCACAAGAACTGCAAAGTGCTCATCGTCATGGGCAAAACCGACCCGGACGCGCCGAAGCACCGCCAGCAGAGCATGATGGTCGTCCCCGTCAACACCCCTGGCGTGACCGTCCTGCGCAACCTGCCCGTGTTCGGCTACCACGACCGCGAGGGGCACGCCGAGGTGCTCTTCGAGGACGTGCGGGTTCCGGACACCGCCCTCTTGGCCGGTGAGGGGGACGGCTTCATGATCAGCCAAGCGCGCCTCGGTCCGGGCCGCATCCACCACTGCATGCGCAGCATCGGTGTGGCCGAGCGGTCGCTGGACCTGATGATCGACCGCGCCCAGTCGCGCACGACGTTCGGCGAGCCGCTCGCCAAGCGGGCCAACATCCAGGACTGGATCGCGGAGTCGCGGGTCGAGATCGAGATGGCCCGCCTGCTGACGCTCAAAGCGGCGTACCTCATGGACACGGTCGGCAACCAGCAAGCCCGCACCGAGATCGCGGCGATCAAGGTCGCCGCCCCCGCCGTGGCGCTCAAGGTCGTCGACCGCGCCATCCAGGTGCACGGTGGCGGCGGTGTTTCGGATGACTTTCCGCTGGCCTCGTTCTACGCCCACCTGCGCACCCTGCGCCTGGCCGACGGTCCGGACGAGGTGCACAAGCGCACGCTGGCCCAGCTGGAGTGCCGGCGGCGTGACCCCGCCTGGGGCCGGAAGCGCTGACCCGGCTGCTGCCCCGTTGTGTCCGGCTGAGGGGAGGGGCCGGGCGCGAAGGGCGCGGCACCACGGGGGAATCTTGTGGCAGCATCTGATGCCGCACGGAGAGGAGTACCCATGGCCAAGAGCGCCCGCGGTCGTGGCTCGCGTGGTGAGGAGATCCCTTCCCTCGTCGACACCTCGTCGCTTCGCGAGCCGCCCAGCACTGCCCGTGGTGCACGCACCCGTGCTGCCTTGGTCACCGCCGCCCGGATCGTCTTCGAACGGGACGGCTACCTCGACTCACGCCTCACCGACATCACTGCTGAGGCGAACTGCTCGGTCGGGAGCTTCTACACCTACTTCACCAGCAAGGAGGAGATCTTCCAGGCCGTCATCGAGGAGGTGCAGCACGACATGCTGCACCCGGGGATGCCACACCTCGACCCCGAGGACAGCGTTCCTGCGGCCATCATCGAGGCCAGCAACCGCGCCTACTTCGAGGCGTATCGGCGCAACGCGAAGCTGATGCTGATCCTCGACCAGGTCGCGGCGACCGACCCGAAGTTCCGAGAGCTTCGCCGCAGGCGCAGCCAGGCGTTCGCGGATCGCAACGCCCGCGCGATCAAGGACTTGCAGGACCGCGGACTTGCCGACGACAGCCTCGACCCCAAGATGACGGCACGGGCGCTGTCCGGCATGGTCAGCCGGCTGGCCCACTACTCCTTCGCGCTGGGGGAGAACTACCCTCTCGATGCGCTCGTGGAAACCGCCACGAAGCTGTGGATCAACGCACTGAACCTGCGCGCCGAGGACTGACAGACCCCAGCCGGACGAGACCACGGTGATGCGCTCAGCTTTGGTTGATCGGGTCCGCTGTGGGGGTGATGGATTCGGCCGGCGGCGGGCGTGGTTCACGCGCGGCCGTGGAGAGATTCCCGCTGCGCCGGTGCCCCTTGGGGTGCGGTCGCGGGCTGCGGACTTGGCGCCGCCTCCATGACTTCCCGGCCTCGGGCGTCGACGACCTTCGTGAACAGGTGCTGTGCGGCTCCGAGGATGACGGCCCAGCCGATGATCTGCGCCGACGAATCGAGGGACGTCAACCCGGGTACGAATTCGCCGCGCATGAGCAGGAGCCCGAGCACGGCTGTCAAGGCACCGGCGGGAAGCTTGAGGCACGCGAGCGCGAGCGGCACGTTGGACGCGGTCGGGCTGCCCCTGAGCTGGTGCAGCGATGCGGCAGCGGTCACCGCCGCCGCAACGAACCCGACTGTTTCGACGACTACGTAGTCGCCACTCGACGCGGCTGATCCCGAGCTCAAGTCCAGATTTCCGTTGAACGGATGTTGGCCGAGAGGACACACGACTATCAGTCCGCGGGGTGGCTCGACTATTTCTGCTGACGGCACGTTGGGAGTGGGCCCGAAGCAGATCGGCAGCAGCGCCGGAATGAAGGCGGTGAAGAACGCGATCGTGATGGCCATGCCCAGCAGGCCGATGGCCCAACACCACACGAGTTGCGAGAAACTGCGCTCGCGGACGACCTCACGCCGCTGAACCCGGTACGCCTCGCGCACGGCATCGATCACCGCCTGCCGCTGCGACTGGGTAAGTCTTCCGCCCTCGGAGCTCTTGAAGATCCTCTCGACGGACAATCGGCGTCTGTCCTCGGGCGGCAGGTTCGCCTCGATCAGCATGAGGAGGTCGGCCAGCATGCTGTGGAGATCTTCGAGCGAAACGATCTGGAGCATGAGGACGTGGGCCGCGTGGATGTGGGCGAGCGCGCTGTCCACCCCGTGAGCCCGCCGCGGCCACCGAGTGCCGCGGACATCTCTCTGAGCGCACTCCAGGTGGGCGCGGGCATGGGCCGCCAACTTCTCGGTGCACAGCTCACTCGGCGCGGAGCAGTTCTCCGCCCAGTCCACGAATGCCCTCAGCTCGTCTATGCGGGCGAGCGCTCTGAACCCCCAAGGCCATCGCCGATCAGAGCCTCGTCGTGAAACGGCGTCCTGATCGGTGTTTCGCGCGGCGTTCACGGCTCTCACCTGCACAACGACCGAGCGGCCGAGACCGCAGCCCACGCCACCTCCGGATGCCGGATGTCGCAGTGAGCCTGGGCGAACCATGACAGGTTCCGCTTGATGACGTCGTTGGCGTCGAGGCGGTAGAACACGCCCGGCTGGAACCCGTAGTCCGTGCCTTGCTGGGCCATCGTGACGGTCTGGGCGCCGCTCTGCTGGTAGCCGTCGTAGCCCATCGCTCCCCAGCGGTAGTTGATCCGGTCCACCAACTCGGCGTCCTGCCAGGCCAGCCTGCTGGCGTTGGGATACCACCAGCCGACCGCGCGGTCGGCCTCGCTGAACGTGCACACGAGCGGGCCGTCGACCCGGTCGGCGCAATCGGCCAGCACGCCGGCGCCGTCCCGCACCGGAGCTCGCGGTGCGAACGCGAAGTGGCTGAAAGCGGCCTGCAACAGGTACAGGGATTTGACCGGGCTGTTCGCACCACGCTGCTCAGGCGGAAGCCCCCTGAGGGCGAACGAAACGAGCCGGGCGCCGAAGCTGTGGCCGAGGAGGTGCACGCGCACGCCGGGGATGGTGTGCGCCACCTGTCCGAGCAGGGGGCCGAGGCCGTCGCGCCCGACCACCCCGGCGCGTTCCTTCATCTCGTAGTAGCTGAGGACCCGCAACGCCTCTCGCGCTCCCCGCCACATCCGCCCGAACGGATTGAACGCCTGCTCACTTCCACCGTCGACGGGTGCGAGGGCCGCCATCGCGTCGAACACCCGTCCCGGTGGTGCGTTCATCATCGCTGCTTCTCCCGCGTCCTCCGGGGCGTTGCTGGAAGTGGTCACGAGTCCTCTCGCCAGGCGGAGGAACTCCAAGAGCCGGTCCCGGTCCTGCGGCTGCCGGTCGAGCAGCTGGCCGATCTGCTCCAGCCGCTCCTCCTGGTTCGGAAAGGCAGGGGCGAGCGATTTCGCGAGGTCGGCACCGGTGGACATCTCTCCGGTGGGCTGTGGGGACGCCAGAGCCCCCAGGTCCTGCGTCGCCGATGACCGCGGGACCGGTAGGCCGGTGTTGGCCGGGGCATCCTCGGGGAACAGCAACGCAGGCCACAGCACGCCGACGAACCCCGTATTCGCCCTCTGCTCGGCCGAGAGCATCCCCGCGATGAGTCCGAACATCGTCGAGTACAGGTCACGTGCGCCGCCGAAGGAGCTGTTCCAGCCATGGCTGAAGACGAAGAGCTCGCGCAGCCCCGCGGTTGCGGTGGTCTCGGGCAGATTTCCACCCTGGCGGAGCACGCCCTTCGCGTCGAACTCGACCTCCCAGTACGGCACATCGCCGACATGTGACTCCATCTCTCCACCTCCCGAGTCGCAGGCGACGGCACACCTGGCTGACCGCTAAACGATTCCGAAGGGACCAAAGCGGATCCAGCAGGTTCACAACGCGGCTGATGGCTCGCGCCGGACGTCCCGCCGCAAGGGCTAGGCCCGGCGGGCTAGCGGTCGGTCGGTACAGCGATTTCGCCGTCCTCCCGCATCAGCCGATCCAGGACCTCATCCGGCATCCACACCCGGTGCGGGTAGTCGGTGCCCCAGGAGTTCAGGATCGGTACGGCGCCGAGCTCGTCCGCGCGGGTGTTGCCGAGTACGGCATGCACCTCATCAACCGACTCCGCCCAGCGGAACACCTTGATACCGTCGTCCGCGTCGGCGACGTAGTTGGCGCGCCCGGTGTGGTCGTCGTTGGCGAAGGGGTTCTTCCAGTCGACGTGCCCTGCCGAGGCCAAGACCTCGGCCGCGGCGCGACAGGACGTTCCGTTGGAATCGCCCGGGTTGGTCTCGGGCCACTGATCGCGGTCCTTGGCCCGATCCCACAGCCACCAGGCCGTGTACAACTCGTCGTTGAGGATCGTCATGCACCGGGACCAGGCGAATCCGACGCAGGCCCCCTCGCTTCCCTGGTCGTAGAACTTCCACCACTGCTCGCGGTCCGGTTCTCCTCCGGGTTCCAGGCACACGGCGTGTCCGCCCCGAATCCTGGTGAGCGACTTCGCCCCCTCCCGGGCCACGAACTGAACACCATCCTGGCCGGCTTGGGGACGGTCGAATTCGGCGTACCAGTTGACACCGATCACCACCGGCACATCTGCGGGTCGGCTCGCGGCGGTCAACGGGTAGTTCTCGACGTGGCGCCAATCGTCGGGGAGAAAACGCCCCAGGCGCGCGTCATCTGGATCTCGATCGATCGGGCGGTACCGCATGGTTCCTCCACTCGCGCTGCATAGCTGCCCGTTCGCCGGAACGCGGGCAGACACAACCAGTAAGCCGGGACGCGCAGGGCAACAGCAATGAGCACATCGATCCAAACAGGATCCAAGCGTGTTCACCCACCTCGGCGCGGCGAGCCAGTCGGCGCCCGTCGCTCGAGCTAGAGCACCAAGTTGGAGTAGTCGTCCTTCAAAGGCACTCTGTCCACTCGCGCTTCGAGCCCGTCGGACGTCAAGGGGGTTTCGTGCGGTTCGAGGTACTGGAAATCAAGACCCGCACGTTCTCGCAATTGTTCCAGCGAGATGCGGTACGTTCCGGCATCGAAGACGGCCTCGAAGGGGAGCATGTCTTCGATGAGTTGCGTTTGCTCGAGCATGTACGCGGAGACGGAAAGCGCACCACCGGGCTTGCAGTAGCCGATGACCTTCCAGAACGCCAGGGGAAGCCGGGCGCCCTTGTACAGCGGGTCGTCATCGGCCATGACCGGGCCGGTGAACACGGTCATCTTCTTGTCCGTGAGGTCGGCGTTGTCGAGGAGGAAGTTCTCAAGACCCAGCCAGAGCTCGTTCCCCTGGTTGAACTTCTCGTGCTGCGGCGCGCAGTTCGTGAAGTGGAACGTGTCGTTGTTCGCTCGTGCCAGGTCGTCTCCCCAGACCGGATCGAGCCGCCGGACGAGATGCCCCCGGTCCAGCGCGTTGCGCCGGTAGAGGGACTCGCCGATCTGCTCTGATTCCGCGATGCGGGAGTCGAAGTACCACTTGTCCGCCTGCCGTTCGAAATCGACGCTCTTGCTGCCGTCGATGTTCACCACCGTGTAGTAGGCGAGTTGGCGGCGCCGATTCACGACGATGCTGAAGTGCGTGTACGGGAGGACGGTGGGATCTTTGCCGAGCGGGGCGTCATTGATCTTCGCGGCATTGCGCCGCTGTTCGTCGGAGAGTTCCGGCAGCGGTAGTTCGGGCCCGAGGAATTCTGGGTCGTACCCGGTGTAGCCCTCGTAGTAGGAGCGGGGGCGAGCGAGTTCGAGCGGCGCGCCATCGAGGTACGCGACCTGAGCAGTTTCGGCAGTGGCCGATTCCCCTACTTCTACCGTGATGTTGAGCGGAACGGACAGCTTGTGTCGAGGAGATTGCATGATCAGGCCTTTCGTGTCGTAGTCGACTCGTCGGGTGCTCCTCAGGAAAATTCCACCCCGGCCTGCTGGAGGAGCGGATCGCCCGCAAGTCGCCACAGCGGCACCGCCTCGTTGCCCTGGAGGTATCGACCTCCGAAGTGCAGGCCGATGACCATCGACGTTTCAAGGTCGAGCAGACATGATCCCGAATTGCCGCCGAGGGTCGAGCAGTCGTGGATGACGCTGCCTGATGCGGAACGAACCTCGCCCGGCTGCAGTCGCTTGACGTTGTAGATGCCGGCGAAGATCCGCTGCATCTCCTCCGGATCGTTGCGCCTGGAGTCAGCGGCCGGATAACCGACGACGTACACCTTGGTCCCGCTGCGAACACCGGGGGCGCGGGCGATGCGCAGGGGGTCCATGCGAGGTGCTCCTCCTGGGCCGTCCGACGTGCACCGCAGCAAGGCCAGGTCAACTGTGTCGTGCACGCCGATGATCTCGGTCAGCTGCAGCTCCCGGGGCTGCGAAGCCGACAGTTCCTCGTTGTAATCCACCCGTCCCGTCATGCCGGGGGCGAACGACCACGCACGACCATCGTTGTCGGCGAACTCGGATGCGACGTGCCGGTTCGTCATCACGACGTCCGCTGCCGCCAACCAACCCGTCCCCACCCAATCGATGGCCGGATGCCCCTCGACCTCGATCCGTCCGACACGGGGCAAGACGTCCTCGATGGCGGCCCGGTGTTGTTCGAGTTCGTCGGTCCAGGGTTGTGGCGCCGGGAAGAACCGACCGTCCTGCACCAGGATCGCGGGCCTGGCCATGAGCAGGACGATCGCCTCTAGAGCCGCGCACTCGTCCGCGTCGACGTCGGCGTGGGCGCCATCGCGCAGAAGCTTCCGGACAGCGGCGCGTCCGGCCGGGACCAACTCCTCCAGGTGACCGCGCGACTCCGCCTCGACCCGTGGAAGCTTGCCCGGCTCGGCACCGACAACTGGCTTGGTCATGTACTGCGAGCGCCCGGGCGCGATCTTGCGGACGACGACTGCGTCGTCGTCGTTCAACTCTTCCTCGATCCGTGGTAAATCGCGTTCGTGGCGCAGTGCTTCGGCGACGACATCATGACCGGACATGATTCCCCCTGGTATCAGCCAACATCCGTGGTCCGACGGTAACCAGCTGCTCCATGAAATTACCTCCCGAGGGCTAATCCGGGCGGCAGTCGGAGTGCGGTCTGTTGTTGGGCGGAAAGGCCTGGTGCAGCGTGGAACGAACAAGGACGGAGTGATCCAGGCGTTGCTGCCGGGCCCAAGCAGCGGCCGCGGCACGGCCCTGCAATCCCAGTTTGTCCAGGATGTTGTGCACGTGGTTCTTCACGGTCGCCAAGGCGATGCACAACTGCCGGGAGATCTCCTGATTGGACAAACCCCGCTCCAGCAGCACAGCGACCTCTGCTTCCCTGCGGCTCAGGACTCCCGCGTTCGGACTGGGCTGCAACTCCGCCGACAGTTCGGCCACCCTGCGGCACAGGGCAGCGGCAACGCGCGGCGAGCAACGCAACTCCCCATTGGCAACGCTCTCGATCGTCCGAACCAGTTCGGAGATCGAATGTTCCCGTGTCAGGTAACCGGCCGCCCCCAACTCGGCATACGCAAGAATGTCATATTCCTGGCCGGACACGCCCAAGACGATGATCCGCAGTCCGGGATTCCTTGCCAGCAAGGAGATCACGACACCGGGACCGTCTGGCAAGTCGGCGATATCAAGCAGTACCACTGCGTGCTTGCGCGCGGTCAGATCCGGTTCTAGTTCCTCCGGCCGCGCATGGGTGGAGAGGACCACGAGGCCGGCGACGTTCTGTAGGACAAGAGCCAACCCCTCCCGGTAGAACCTCGTCGCGGCAACGATGATGAGCTCGATCATTGTGAACCACCCTGGCACCGCGCCACCGGCACTTGGCCAAGAACTCGTTTCGCCTTTAGCTGGTCGCCAGACATCGCACGCCCGGCTCGGATTCACGCTACCGAGCCGACGCCTGTTGCGGCTACGGCAATTAGTCCTCGTTCGTCGCCGCGAGGCCGCAGGGCAGCCGCAGCTGCTCGGCCCCACGGCCGCTCGATCTGTCGTAGATCAGGACGATTTTCTCCTTATTTTGCAAGGGATTTCACGTAAATGGGCTGGGACCTTCGACCGTTGCGCCGGCACTGGAAGTGGTGCCATGTTCGAAACGCATCTGGGCTGGAAGGGAATATTCCAGATCTTTGTCAATTTTCCTATTCGCGGAGGATGTTTTCGCCATGACGAAAAGCGCGACGGGTACTCGTACGGTCTACACCGCCCGTGCCGATGCGGTGCAAGCGAAGGCGATTGCCGCAACCGAGTCTCCGTTCACCATCGAGGTCCGGTTCCTCGGCGGACTGACCGAGGTGCAGCAGGCCGCGTTCACCCAGGCCGCGGACCGGTGGGTTCGCGTCATCGTGGGTGATCTGCCGGAGGTCGAACTCGATGGTGACGTCATCGATGACGTCCTCATCCTCGCTCAAGGAGCGCGCATCGACGGTCCCGGCAGGATCCTCGGCCAGGCCGGCCCGACGCATATCCGGACGGCCGGCGCAGGCGCCTCGGCCTTCCTGCCCGCGAAGGGCGCGATGTCGTTCGACACCGCTGACCTGGCGAAGATGGAAGACGAGGACACGCTCAACGACGTGATCACCCACGAGATGGGCCATGTGCTAGGCGTCGGCGGCCAGCTGTGGTCACGCAAGGAACTGCTTGCCGACGAGGACGGCGGCAACCCCACGTTCACCGGCCCGGCCGCAAAGCGGGAATACGGCCGTTTGCGCGACGGCCAACCGCGGGCTGTTCCGGTGGAGAACACCGGCGGAGCCGGCACTCGTGGCAGTCACTGGCGCGAGACCATCTTCCGCAACGAACTCATGTCGGGGTTCGTCGCGGCAAAGAACAATCCGCTCAGCAGAGTCACGGTAGCCAGCCTGCAAGACCTCGGCTACGAGGTGGACATGGACGCCGCAGAGCACTACACCCTCCCGAACCTGCTAGAGCTCGCCGAGGAGGGGACGCTGGTCTCGCACGCCGCCCCAGTCGACTCGGGCATCATGCTTCCCACGGTCCCGATAGAACTGCCGACCGAAAGCCTTCGGCGGTAACGACCTTCGGTTCGGATCCTGGCCGACCGCAGGGAGGAAATCCGGTCGATGCTCGCCTCGAAGGGGTGGATCACATCGACTGCTGCGATCTTCGGGCTCGCCGGGGTCATGGCGTTGCAGAGAGGACTCGTCGATGGCGGCAGGGCGTTGGCCGGCAACGACGAGAATTTCCTGAACGACGTGCGGAAAAGCATCGATGCAGCCGAGCCGTTGCCAACACGTTGAGCAATGCTCGGCTCGTCGGCTGCGCGCGCAGCATGCCGATCATGTTCGTGGCCAGATGGATCCTCAATGGATCCCGCTGCTCATTGCCGCAGCATGCGGGCTGCGCCTTACATGGACACGGGGCGCCTGCGCGCCGTGAGCGCAACTAATCAAGAGGAGGCTGAGCAATGACGAACTGCAACACTTACACGGTGCAGGAGGGCGACACGCTCTCCGAGGTCGGCGAATGGTTCCACGTTCCATGGAAGGAACTCCAGCGCATCAACAACATAGAAAACCCGAACCTCATCTTCCCCGGCCAAGTGCTGCGCCTGTCGAAGAACGCGAACGTGTGCAAGACCTACACCGTGCGGGACGGGGACACGCTCTCCGAGATCGGTGAGCGGCACAACGTGAAGTGGCAGCGCCTGGGGTACTACAACCGCATCGCCAACCCGGACGTCATCCACATCGGGCAGACGATCTGCATTCCGCTCCCGCGAGGCGCATCGACGACCGAAGCGGAGTGAACGGCCGCAACCTCGTCAGCCGATTAGAATTTGTCCACATTGGGCAGTGTGCGCGTGTGCGTTCGAGCCAGTGGTGCGACTCGTGCGGCATCTGCACGACACCCGGCGCACGACCGGCCTCCGCTACCGGGTTCTGGGCGCGCCGAGGTTCGGCGCAGGGTGATCGAGCACGGGGCCGGATGCGGCCCTGCATGCCGTGGGGTGCCGGTCGGGGCGTATGCCGCCGCCGACGCGTCACCCGCTGCGGTTGACCAGTTCGCCGAACAGGATCTGGGGCCGGGTGTGCGCGATGGCCGGGATGCGTTGCAGCCGAAGGATGATCTCCGCCAGGTGGTCGGTGTCCCGCGCGTGGATCAGGGCGAATGCGTCGGCGCTGCCAGCGGTGGTCCATGCCCGCACGATTTCCTCCTGCGCAGTCAGCGAATCGGTCGACTCCTCACGGGAGGTGCCTGGCGCCGCGGAGGCTCCGAGCAGGGCCACCGACCCCAGACCGATGCCCGTCGATCGGCCTGAAAGGTGTGCCCACGGATCACTCCCGACGCCTCGAGCCGCCCGATGTGACGTTTGACAGAGGATGCGGCGAGGCCGGAAACCTGCGCAAGAAGTTCGAACGAGGTCCGGGCGCAAGCACGCAACTCTTGCAAGATTCCGCGATCAGTCGCGTCCGTGCGCCGGATACTTGCACGAGGCGAGTCAGCTGCACACGATCGCCAACGTTTGCCGTACCGGCCGCGGGGGAATGAGAAAGGTGGACGGATGCTCCATCGTCCGACCGTTGCACCGTGTCCGAAGGCGGATGTCATGACGCAAGGAAAACAGACACCACGGGAACACTCCTCCGAACCGGCGGAGGGACCGCAGCAGCAATCAGACATCAGGAAACCGACTCCTGGTGAACAGGGGACGAAGGCTTCCACCGTGGAGAGCGAACTGCGGCGCCACGCCGACACCGCGACAGAAGGTGA
Source organism: Saccharopolyspora sp. NPDC050389 (assembly GCF_040655595.1). Lineage (NCBI taxonomy): Bacteria > Bacillati > Actinomycetota > Actinomycetes > Pseudonocardiales > Pseudonocardiaceae > Saccharopolyspora > Saccharopolyspora sp. NPDC050389. The sequence continues at coordinate 33,327 of NZ_JBFAKG010000057.1, read as the reverse complement.
ATGACCCTTGCACGGGGTGACGGGCGATGCGCAGCACCGCCGTCGCACGGTGACCGTTGCCCGTTAAACCTTCGGCGGCCAGCTCGGTCTCGTCGGATGCATTGCGCGGCTGCGGAGGCAAGGCCAAGTCCGCGCCGCCGAACACCTCGGCCTGGACCTGGTCACCATCCAGGACCACTCCTAACAGGCCGCCTTCCACTTCCCCCTCCGGAGGTGCTGTGGGAGGAGTGGCGTCGGCTCGCGCGGTCAGACGGTCGCCGTGGCGTCGAGGTCGTAGGGGCGGCGAGCCGCGAGGACGGAGAACAGGAGCTGCAGGAGGCAGAAGAGCAGGAGGGCCGCGAGTGCCCAATGAACGGTGCCGGTGGTGTCGCGGAGGGTCGCGGTGAGGGCGGGGCCGACCGCAGCGAGCAGATAGCCATAGCCTTGGGCCATCGCGGACAGCCGGGTCGTTTCGTCATCGCTGGTGGTGTGTGCGGGGATGGCTGCGAGGGCGGGGGCGAGGGCGGCCATTCCCACGCCGAGCAGCGCCGCCCACAGGATCGGGGCCGTGGCCGGTGCGACGAGGAGTCCCAGCAGTCCGAGGCCTCCACTGCAGGTGGTCAGCACCATCCACATGCCGATGCGCGTGGTGCTGCGGTAGCAGGAGGCGGTGATGACCACGGAGGCGACGATGCTGACCACGAGGGTGCCGGCGCTGAGCGCGCTGGCCTGGACGGGACTGGCTCCGGTGGCTTGTAGGAGGACCGGCTGCCAGGACAGCAGGGACAGTGCTTGCAGCGACTGCAAACCCATGAACAGGGTCAGGTACCAGGCTTGAGCGCTTCTGAGGAGAGAGCGGCGCGGGCGGGGCATGCGTGGTGGGGATGCGGCGCGTGTCGTGCGGGCCAGTGACAGCGGTATCCACAGGAAGAGCGCGGCCGCGACGGGGAGGATCCAGATTCCCAGTCCCGTGCGCCATCCGCGGAGGGCGGTCAGCCAGGGGGTGATCGCGGTCGCGGTGGCTGCTCCGGCTCCGATCATGCTCGCCGACAATGTCGTGAGCGCGACGGTGTGCAGGCCACCGATCTGCTGGCAGACGGCGGGTAAGAGGACTTGCAGCCCGCCGATCGAGCAGCAAGCCAGGACGGTTCCTGCGAGCAACAGGCACTGGCCATCGGTGATGCGCACTGCTTGGCCGGCAAGCAGAACACCGAGGAACACCACAATGCTCGTCTGCGTGCCGCTGCGACGGCGAAGGGGCGGCACGAGGAGTGTTGTCGCGGCGATGCAGAGGCAGGGCATTGCCGTGAGGATGGCCACCGCTGTCGTGCTGAGGCCCAGTGTCGCGCGGATCTCGGGCAATGCCGCGCCGACCGCGGTCACTGCGGTGCGAGCGTTGAACGCGGCCAGCACGAGTGCCCCGACTGTCAGGACTCGCCACCACATCGGGCGCACCGCAGGTATGACGACGGTGGGGATCGGCAGCGTCCGCTCGTTGGCGGACACGGTGGAAGAGGAGGAGAACATGCGCCCCTGTGCCTAGGCTGATGGCTGGACGTGCCGGCGCGAGGAGTTCGCTGCGCCGGGTGCGATGAGGACGAGATGCTGAGCTCTCGACTGAAGATCATCATAAGGCCGTCCGCGCGAGGCTCCGCCCCGGCCCAACCCTCCACTGTGGAGACCTCGCCGCGCCACCATTCCGGCCGGCTGGCGATCGCGCCAGAATGTGATCGCGGTCTCTCCGGCGGGTCTCTGCTCATGTCGAACGTCTCCGCGAACTCCATCCGGTTCTGCGCCGATTCGCCCGCAGCAACCACCTGGCGCCGAAGATCCTCCTGCGGCACCGGGGAAGCCGGCTGCTGCTCATGGTCGAGCGCCAACTGGTTCGTGCCCGGTCCCGCGTTGAAAGTGACTCTGGTCGCAACGTTTCCAGCTGCGCAACGGGCATCGCCGCGCTCAGATCGCATCATGGATCTCGATGAGGGCATCTGGCACCTGCGGTACCTGGCGCTCCACCCTCAGCTACGCCCACGTGAACTCGCCCACGGCGTCGGAGGTCGAGGGCATGACCGGGCTCCGGCTCCTCCTCGGTAGCGTGTGCTGAACCGCCATGTTTTTCGATTTGTGAGGACGCAATAGTGCCTGACCACGAGAGCTCGATGGTGCGTTTGCGCGGGGTGCGGGTGCACAACTTGCGCGGGGTCGACGTCGATTTCCCGCGCGACGCGTTGGTCGCCGTCACCGGCGTCTCGGGGTCGGGCAAGTCGTCGCTGGCGTTCGGAACCGTCTACGCCGAGGCCCAGGCTCGGTACCTCGAGTCGGTCGCGCCGTACGCGCGGCGGCTCATCGATCAGGCCGGCACGCCCGATGCCCGCGAGATCACGGGGTTGCCGCCGGCTGTCGCGTTCCAGCAGGCCCGAGGCGTGGCTCAGGCCCGTTCCACGGTGGGCACCGTGACCGTGCTGTCGAATTCCTTGCGGCTGCTGTTCTCCCGCGCGGGCACCTATCCCGATGGTGCCGAGCGGCTGGACTCGGATGCTTTCTCGCCGAACACGCCGGCCGGAGCGTGCCCGCGGTGTCACGGCCTCGGCCGGATCCACGAGGTCAGCGAGGCTTCGCTCGTGCCGGATCCGGGACTGTCCATCCGGGAGAAGGCGATCGCCGCGTGGCCGGGTGCCTGGCAGGGCAAGAACTACCGCGACATCCTGGCCGTGCTCGGCTACGACGTCGACCGGCCGTGGCGCGAGCTGCCTCAGGCCGAGCGGGAGTGGATCCTGTTCACCGACGAGCAGCCCGTCGTCACGGTGCACCCCGAGCGCACGGCTGAACGCATCCAGCGCCCGTACCAGGGCACTTATCAGAGCGCTCGCCGATACGTGCTGCACACGCTGGCGACCACTCAGAGCACGACACTCCGCAACCGGGCGCTGCAGTACGTGGAGGTGCTTCCGTGCCCGGACTGCGGTGGCTCGGGATTGCGGCCCGAAGCGCTGGCCGTGACGTTCGCCGGCGCCAACGTCGCCGATCTCGCCGCGCTTCCGCTCACCGTGCTCGCGGCCAAACTTCGCACCGAACAGGGCGATGACGTCGCGCGGGTCGTAGTCGCGGATCTCCTGGCCCGCATCGAGGCGCTGGTCGAACTCGGCCTGGGTTACCTCGCCATGGACCGCGCCACCCCGACCCTCTCGGCCGGTGAGCTGCAGCGGCTGCGACTGGCGGCGACGCTGCGTTCCACGCTCTTCGGCGTCATCTACGTGCTCGACGAGCCGTCGGCCGGGTTGCATCCCGACGACACCCAGGCGCTGCTGCGCGTGCTCGACCGGATCCGGGCGGCCGGCAATTCGCTGCTCGTCGTCGAGCACGAGCCGGAGATCATCCGCCACTCCGACTGGCTGATCGACGTCGGTCCCGGGGCCGGCGAGCACGGCGGGCGCGTGCTGTACAGCGGCCCGCAGGACGGGCTGGCGAGGTCCGCGGAATCCGTCACGCGCGCTCATCTCTTCGATCCGCCCGCGCCGACCAGCAAGAACCGCACCCCGACCGGGAAGATCGAGCTGCGCGGCGTGAGCCGGCACAACCTGGTCGAGACCGACGTCGACTTCCCGCTCGGCGTCTTCACCGCCGTCACCGGCGTGTCCGGGTCGGGCAAGACGACGTTGGTCACCGGCATCTTGGCCGCTGCCATCCGGGACCACCTCGGTGCGTCCCGCAACCACGCGGGCGACGACGAGGAGCCGGAGGCCGACACGTCCCGCCACGTTCGCAGCATCGTCGGCCTGGAAGCGATCAACAGGCTGGTCGAGGTCGATCAGCGTCCGATCGGACGCACGCCGCGGTCGAATCTCGCGACCTACACCGGCCTGTTCGACGGTGTGCGCAAGCTGTTCGCCGCCACCGGCGAAGCCCGTCGGCGGAAGTACTCGGCGGGCCGGTTCTCGTTCAATGTGGACGGTGGGCGCTGTGAAACCTGCCAGGGCGAAGGGGCTGTCGCCGTCGAACTGCTGTTCCTGCCCAGCAGCTACTCGCCGTGCCCGGCCTGCCATGGCGCCCGCTACAACCCGGAGACCCTCGAGATCCTCTACCGGGGCAAGTCGATCGCCGACGTGCTCGCCCTGACCGTCGACGAGGCCCGCGACTTCTTCGCGGACGTGCCTGCGGTCGCGCGCAGCCTTGACACCCTCCACGACGTCGGGCTGTCGTACCTCGCGCTCGGCCAGCCCGCCACCGAGCTCTCCGGTGGTGAGGCGCAGCGGATCAAACTCGCTTCCGAGCTGCAGCGAACGCGCCGCGGCCACACCCTGTTCGTCCTCGACGAACCCACCACGGGCTTGCACCCGGCCGACGTCGAGGTTCTGATGCGCTTGCTGCACGCGCTGGTCGACGTGGGCAACACGGTCGTGGTGATCGAGCACGACATGACCGTCGCCGCGGGCTCGGACCACGTGATCGATCTCGGCCCCGGTGGCGGCGACGAGGGCGGCTCTGTGGTGGCCGTCGGCGCTCCCGCCGACGTGGCCCGCGCACGTGCCAGCCGTACCGCACCGTACCTGCGCGAGGTGCTCTCGACCGGGAAGTCGGGCTGATTCGCGGGTTTTGCCGCAGGGCTTTGATGGCGTGCGCGGGAGAACGGGCGTACTGCACCGTCCTGTGTGGATGCGGCGGCGAGGCCCCGCCGCGCAAGGCGTTTCGCGGCGGGTCACTCCGGCGGTCGATCAGCCCTCCCGCACCTTCGGCTTTGCTTCCTGCTGCGGCTTCGGCAGATTCCGCTTGCTGATCAGCACGAGCGCGACGCCCATCGTGATGACGGCCAGGGCCGCCGAGGCGAACAGCACGGCCGATGCGCCCGCGGCGAAGGCCTGCTCGAAGACTCGCTGCAGGTCGTCGCGGGCTTCCGGTGGTGCGAGTTCCAGCGCGCGCTGCGCGTCGCCTTGGGCGGCCGCCGCCGCGATGGCGTCGTGCTGGGTTGCGGGTAGGTCGGCGGTCGCGACGACGCCGGCGAGCTTGGCCTTGTAGAGCACGCCGAGTACGGCGGTGCCGATTCCGGCGCCGATGGAGGCCAGGCTGGTCATCGTGCCGGCGACCATTCCGGACCGCTGCTTGTCGGTCACGTTCATCGCGACGGCGAAGATCGGGGCGCCCGCGATGCCGCCGCCGGTGCCCCACAGCAGCAGCGGGAACACCAGCGACCAGGGTTGCGTGGTGGGGCTGAAGGCCAGTGCCATCCAGGCGGCGCCGATGGCCTTGCAGGCGTAGCCGGTGGCGATCACGTAGCCGGACGGCAGCCAGGCCTGCATCTTGCCGCCGAGCATTCCGGCCGCCATCTGGGCGATGAACACCGGCGCGAGCAGGGCGCCGCTGGCGGTGGGGGACAGGTGCAGCGAGTTCTGGAAGTACTGCACGAAGTACACCGTGCCGCCGATGGTGAGCACCCGGGACATGAAGATGGTGAAGGCCGCGCCGGTGAACGCCGGCTTGGTGAACAGCTGCAGGTCCAGCGTCGGGTTGCTGACCCTGCGCTGCACGACCAGGAACGCGGCGAGCAGCACCACGGCCACGGCGAGCTGGATCAGCGTCGACGGTGCGGTCCAGCCCTGCTGTTCGCCGCGCAGCAGCGCGAAGTTGAGCAGGGCCAGCCCGGCGATCAGCAGCACGGTGCCGCCCCAGTCCAGCGAGCCGATCTTGCCTCCGCCGCCGGCGTCGCGAGGCAGGGCCCGCAGCCCGATGGCGAAGGCGACGATCCCGAACGGCAGGTTGATCAGGAAGATCGCGCGCCAGTCCAGGACGTCGATGAGCGTGCCGCCCAGCAGCGGCGCGATGAGGCCGGCCGCGGTGGACATCGTGCTCCAGGTCGCGATGGCCATGTTGCGCTGCTGGCCGTCGTAGGCGTGCGAGAGCAGCGGGAGCGCGTTGGACATCAGGATCGCGCCGCCGATGCCCTGCACCGCCCGGGCGAAGTCGAGCACCAGCGCGTTCGGTGCCATTCCGCAGGCCAGCGAGGCGAGGGTGAACAGCGCGATGCCGGTGAGGTAGACGCCGCGGCGGCCCAGCCGGTCCGACAGCGTCCCGGTCACCTGGGTGACCGCGCCCATCGTGATCATGTAGGCGACGACGACCCATTGGATGTCGGCCAGGGTGCCGCCGAGATCGGCCTGAATGTCGGCCAGCCCGATGGTCACGATGGTCATGTCGATGACCACCAGGGCCGTGGCGATCACGACCAGTGCGAGCAAGGCGCGTGACCGGGCGGCCGACGGCCCGGCGTCGGTCTCCGTCGTCGGAGCCACGAATCCCTCCAGTGGTGAGACGATCGCGGACAGTCGCGATCTTTCCATCGGAGGCTAGCCTCACCTAACAGATATATGCAAATATGCGCGTAAAACAATCTGTCGAGATGGCGCGGCCGCTCGGCCCGGCACGATGCGCGGGGCGGTGCTGATCTCCAGCCTCGTGAGCTGCGCGCCGAGGTTCGTCGACCTGGAGGCGCTTTCCCCGGCCCCGACCGGAAAACTCGGCACCACGGCGCTGCCGGCATGCCCGCGGCTACGGAGCCACCTGCTCCATGAGGGCGGCGAGGTCCGGGTTGCCGGTGGCGCGGAAGTCGTGGCGGACCCGCGTCGCGGACGTCGGCAGGCATGTCCTGGCTGAGCTTGAAGTTGCTCTTGGCCGATGTGACCCGGATCCGGAACGCCACGACGTGCTCGACGAGCCCCGCGAAGGTCTCCAACGACGCGGTCATGTCCCATTCCGGCTGTCGCAGACCTTCCAGCCCGCGCACGGTTTCCGACACGATGTGCAGGGTGTCGGCCGCGTCGTCGGTCACCTCGACGGTGCCGGTGAGGTGCACCGCCGCGTAGTTCCAGGTGGGCACGGCGGGTTCGTAGCCGTAGACCGTCGGCGAGACGTAACCGTGCGGGCCGGCGAAGATCAGCAGGACCTCGCGGCCGTCGCCGAACGACGTCCAGTGCGGGTTCACCCGCGCCAGGTGGCCGAACAGCGTGGTGCCGACGAGTTCGGTCGGTGCCGAGTCGCTCGGGACGACCACCGGCTGGCAACCTGCGGTACCCGGTGTGCGTCTGTTGAACGTAGGAGTTCACCGGCTGAGAGGCAGCGATGTCGAGGAGAACCGGAACGACCGTGGTCACGGCCCTGGCCGTGGTCGTGGGCACGGCGGGCACGGCGTTGGCGCAGGACACGTGGACTCGTGAGGAGTTCCCGGGCAGGCCCGAGATGGCGTCCTATGTGAGCACCGTGTCCAGCGGTGGCGGCGCGACCTGGGCGTTCGGCAGCTACAGCCGGCCCGGCGCGCCGACGTCGACCACCGCGCAGGCGTTCCGCCGCGAGGAGACCGGCCGCTGGGTGGAGGCGCCGGTGCCGGACATCGGCCAGATCGTCGCCTCCGCGGTGACCGGCCCGGACAACGCCTGGGCGGTCAGCCAGTTCACCAAGATGAGCTGGGGCGCGACGATGCACTGGGACGGCAGCGCGTGGACCGAGGTACCGCTGGAGGTGCCCGACGCTCCCCGGATCTCGCCCCACGACGTCACGGCTGTCGAGGCCGACGTCTGGACCGTGGGGAATGCGTACCGCGACGGCGAGGACCCGCTGTCGCGGAGCTTCGCGGCGCGTTGGGTCGACGGCGGATGGCAAGGGGTTCCGCTGCCGCCCGCCGCCCACGAGCAGAACTTCTCCAGCGTCGGCGGCGCCGCGCCGGACGACCTCTGGATGGCCGGCACGACCGTTGCGCGGCCGCAGCAGATCGTTTCGATGCACTGGGACGGCGCGCAGTGGAGCCACGTGGAGGTCCCGCCGCTGGACACGACGGACTCGGACTTCGTCACTGTTTACGGTGTCGCGGCCTACCAGCCGGATGACGTCTGGATCTCGGCGATCCAGAAGCCCTACGACGCCCCCGGTGCCGGCCAAACGATCCTGATGCACTGGGACGGCACCCAGTGGAGTCGCGAGCAGGCCCCCGCGCCGACCGGCGGTGCCGGGAAGCTCGTGAATGCCGGAGGCGCGCTGTGGAGCCTCGGTGCCGACGCGCTGCTGCGGTACGACGGCACCTCATGGCAACAGGTCGACGGGCCGCAGGAAGGTCCCCTCCGCAATGGTGCCGAGCTTCCGGATGGCCGCTTGGTCGGCACTGGCAGCTTCGACGACTCGACGGCCCCCCAGCCGTGGGCGGCCGTGCGGAACAGCTGACGCGCGGCCGGTCGGCCGGGAGGAGCGGGGCGTGCCGAAGTAGCGTCGAGCTACCTCGAACCGTCGTGAATGCATGCGTTTTGTGCTGCGGCTCCTCGGTTTCCCCAGGTTATCGTCCTCTTAGGACATGGATGGGAATCGAGGAGCCGCAGATTCATGATCGGCGCGCCTCACGTGACGGGCTAAGGAACGACTCGACGGCGTGCACGAGCTCGCCTGGTGCTTCTTCCGGAACGTAGTGGCCGCCGGGGACGGCATGACCGCTCACGGCCGCCGGATCGGCGTGGTGCTCCTGCCAGACGCGCACGACATCACGGCGGGCGAGGCCGCCCTCGGCGCCCCACAGGGCGAGCAACGGCGGCTGCAGCCGCAGCCCGCGGTCGTGGTCCGCCTCGTCGAGTTCGAGATCGGTCGTGAAGCCCGTGCGATAGTCCTCAAAGGACGCGCGCAGGTGCCCGGGATCGCTGAACGCGGCGACGTAGTGCTCGAACGTTTCCTTGTCAACGGCACCGGAGTCGAGGACGCGAGCGAAGAAGTGGCCGAGGTACGCCTCGACGTTCCCCGAGATCAGCTTCTCCGCCAGCTCGGGCTGCCGGTGGAAGAACCAGTGCCACATCGCGCTCGCCGAGTCAATGTCGAACGAGCGCATGACGACCCTGGTCGGCAGGATGTCCAGCAGCACCAGCGCATCCACCTCCGCGGGTCGGTCGAGGGCCCACCGGTGCGCCACGCGGGCGCCGCGGTCATGGCCGATCACCACCGCCGATTCATGTCCGAGATGGCGGATCAGGCCGCTCAGGTCGGCGGCGGTGGAACGCTTGTCATATCCCGAACGGGCCAGCCCCGAGGCACCGTAACCGCGCAGATCCGGGGCGACGACGGTGCGGTCGCGGCTGAGCGGCTCCATGACGTGGCGCCAGCAGGCACCGGTCTGGGGCCATCCGTGGAGCAGCACGACGAGCTCCGGGCCGTCGCCGACGACCCGGTAGGCCAACTCCACTTCGTCCAGGCGTACCGACTCGACGTTGTCCCGAAGCATGTTTCTCCCTTGCTGCATCAGCGTTTTCCGGATCGCGCCGCTCCCGGCGGCGGACATCAGCCCTCTGCCGCGTCGGCAACGGCCGACGGGTGCCGGGCGAGCAGTTCGTCGAGCCGTGAACCGACATTCGCGCAGTTCCGGCGCACGACGGACAGGAATGACGCGAGCACCGGCGACCGGTCGGTCACCCGGAACGACATCTGCAGGTCCGGCAGCCGGAATCGGGGCGTGACATCGCAGAACCAGATGTCGTTGCGGGCGATCAGCCGCATGCGGTCGGGGCCGAGCCCGACCCCGGCGCAGCAGGCGGCGAGGCCGGCGATCGTGTGGACGTCGCGCGCCAGCGTGGCGCCGTCGATGGGCGCCGGGTCCGTCCCGAACGCCGGTCTCAGGTAGGAGCTCACCGCGTCCGGGCTGGCGATGAGGTGCTCTTGGGCCAGTTGTTCGAGGTCGATGGACGGGCGCCCGGCGTACGGATGCGTCACGGAGACGACGGCCACCAGGTGATCGGCCCCGATCGGCACGGTGACCAGGTCCTCGGCCCCGGCGCCGCGAGGGCTCCCTCTGCCCACCGCGACGTCCAGTTCGCCGGCGAGGAGCTCCGCCGCCGCGGTCGGGCTGTCCAGTTCCTGCAGCGTGAGCCGGACGGCGGGGTGGGTGCGGCGGAACCTGCCGAGCACCCCCGGCAGCGGGTCGAGCAGCGCGGATCCGGTGAACCCGATCCGCAGCCTCCCGGTCTCCCCGCGCGCCGCCCGGCCCGCGTCGACGAGGGCGAGCCTCATCTCGGCGAGAGCTGCGCCCGCCCGGGTGAGGAACGCTTCGCCGGCCGCGGTCGGTAGGACGCCACGAGAGGTGCGATCGAAGAGCCGCTCACCGACCTCCCGCTCCAGCGCCGCGATCTGGGTCGACAGGGGAGGCTGGGCGATCCCCAAGGACGCCGCCGCGCGGCCGAAGTGCTGGTGCTCGGCGAGCGCGAGCGCGTAGCGGAGGTGGCGGGCTTCCATGAGCACACGATACTTCTCGAATATTGCGGAAGGCCTTGTGAGATATCGCGGTGGATGAGACCGGGGAGTGCGGTGTGACCTGGTGAGGTCGATGATCACCGCTCCAGAAGGGCCCCGAAGTGACCCGTCCGTCCTCCTCCGAGACCGTCGTCGTGCTCGTCCACGGTGCCTGGCACTCCGCCGTGCACTGGGCGGCGACGCAGCGCGCCCTCGCGCGCCACGGCCTCGCCAGCGTTGCGATCGACCTCCCCGGCAGCGGGCTCGACGCTCCCGTCCCGCTCGGCTTCCTCCTGCCCGGCCAGCCCGGGCTCACCAGCGAGAAGTCGGCCCTGAGCGACGTCACGATGCAGCAGAGCACCGATGTCGTGCTCGATGCCCTGGTCGACGTCCGCACGCGATTCCGGAACGTGGTCCTGGTCGCCCACAGCGCGGGCGGCGGCCCTGTCTCCGCGGCCGCGGAGCAGGTTCCCGAGCTCGTCGACCACGTCGTGTACCTGTCCTCGTTCGTCCCCGCCGGTCGCCCCCGGTTCGCCGACTACATCGAGGCCGAGGAGAACGCGGGCGCCGTTAAGATCCCGCCGGTCGGCGATCCGGCCGAGTTGGGTGCCATCCGGATCAATCCGCTTTCCGCCGATCCGGCCGAGATCGACGTCATCCGCCGGGCCTTCCTGAACGATCTCCCCGCAACGGCGCCGGATTCCTGGCGGCAGTTCCTGCACCCGGATCTTCCGTTCGCCAACGCCACCACGGCGGTCCCGGTCTCGCCCGAGCGCTGGGGGCGAATCGCGCGCACCTTCATCCGGCTGACCGACGACCTGGCCCTGCCGCTGGTCACCCAGGACCTGATGATCGCGGAAGCCGATCAGGTGGTGCCGGATCGGCCGATGCAGGTGTGCTCGCTGCCGGGCGGCCACTCGCCGTTCATGACACGGCCCGCGGAGCTCGCGACGTTGCTCACCACCATCGCCTTGCAGCCGGTCGCTCGATGACGGACCCGCGTTCCGGCGCACCGGCTGGACGATTCGTCCTGCCGATCATCCTGTCCGGAGTCTTCGTCCAGCTCGTCAGCGTGACCGTCATGCAGGTGGCCGTGCTCGACGTGCAGCGGGATCTCGGCGCCGGCCCGGGCGAGAGCCAGCTCGTTCTGGCCGGCTACACCCTCACCTACGCCTGCTCGCTGATCCTCTCGGCACGGCTGGGAGACCGGTACGGCTACCGGCGGATGTTCGTCGCCGGGATGGCGGTGTTCACCGGTGCGGCGATCGGGTCGGCCGCCGCGCCCGAGGCCTGGCTGCTGATCGCGGGCCGTCTGGTGCAAGGTGTCGGCAGCGGGATCATGGCGCCGCAGATCTTGTCGATCATCCAGTCGGCGCTGCCCGCGACCCGCCGGCCCGCCGCGTTGAGCGCCTATGGCGCGACCATGGCGGCGGCGTCGCTGGCCGGCCCGCTGCTGGGCGGTGTCCTGCTCCAGCTCGATCCGCTGGGATTGGGCTGGCGGGCCGCGATGCTCCTGACCGTTCCCGTCGGGCTCGTCGCTCTCCTGCTCTCGCCCTCGCTCCCAACAGTCCAAACTGGACACGAGGCGGGGAAGCGCGTCGATCCGATCGGGGCGGGCCTGAGCCTCGCGGGATTGGCTCTGCTGGTGCTGCCCCTGACGGTGGGGCGAGACGCCGGCTGGCCGATGTGGACGTGGGTGAGCCTGGCTTCGGCGGTGGCGCTGCTGACCGGATTCGCGATTTCCCAGCGAAGAGTGGCGGATCCGCTCGTTCATCCGGCCACGTTGGCCGATCCGTCGACGAGATGGGGGCTGGGGATCGTCCTCGTCTTCAACGCCGGAGTTCCCTCCTTCACCCTGCTGCTGTCGATGCACCTGCAGGGCGCGCAGGGCTGGAGCCCGATGCATACGGCGCTGACCATCACGCCGTACGCAGTCGGGGCGCTCGGCGGCAGCGGTGTCGCGAACCTCCTGGGGAGGCGTTTCGGGGCCTGGATCCTCGCAGCTTCCGCCGTCACGATGGGGTTCGCGTCCATCGCCGTCGCGGCGACCATTCACGACCCGGACGCCCGGTGGGTGCTTTGGCTCGTGCTCTGCCTGGGCGGAATCGCCTTCGGGATGTTCACCGCCTCGGCATTCACCCAGATCATCGCCAGGGTCCGCGCCGAGGCCGCGGTCTCGGTCTCGGGGCTGCTGCCGACCGCGCAGCAGCTGGGCGGAACGCTGGGCGTCACGCTCGCGGGCATGGCCTACTCGGCGCCCGCCACGAGCACCGGCGACGCGCTGTGGCACGCGATGACGTACGAGGCCGTGGTGTTCGCCCTGGCCGCGGCCTTCGCGGTCCGCCTGGTCGGCCGCCGCCACGAGACCGTCCACCACCGGCAACCCACCGCCAACGCGGCGTAGCCGGATGGAGAGCCCAGTAGGGCGGCGGCCATCTACGAACTGGGCACCTCGATCGCGCTGCTGTCCTCTTTTGGCCGCCGCCGGGCCGGACCTGCACGGCTGACGGTCTCCCAGTGGTTGGGCAGGGGCTGATCAGGATGCGACGGAGTCGATCAGCCAGTGATATCGGAGTCTCAAGGCGCGTTCGACAGCGGCGAGGAGCCCTGCGATGAACAGGGTGGTGGTCGCCCACGCGGGGAGGCGCAGCGGCGAGATGAACGTGCCGGCGTGCTCGGCAACGACATCGATCCGGGTGAGGATTTCCATGCCGTGGAGAAGGCCGACGCCGAGCACTGTCAGGAGGACGACGACGGCCGCTGCGCCGATGACGGCGCTAGTACGGGGAAACCGCTGGGCAAACCTCGCCCGCAGTCCTTCCTGCGAACGACGGTGCGGGCACAGCGTGTGTTCGCTGCCGTCTTCGGAAACGAAGTGCATGCGCTTCAGTCCGAAGACGCTGGTGGCAACCTCGATGACGCCGCCGGGCACAGGAAATGTCGTCGGAAGGTTGGAGCGATGGACTTGAACACCGTCACGGTAGAGCGCGGCAGGGCTCTTCCCGATTGCGTCGTCGTGCTGCTTTTTGGATTTCGCGTCAGTGAGGTACCGAACGTCGACCGCGAAGACGTGGCTGTTTCCCGAAGGTTCTGCGAGTTCGAGGAAGAACAGCGAACGAGAGAAGGCCTGCCAGAGACGGTACTCGCCGAGTGCGCTCCCGTCGCCGGGCCTGACCTTGCCGAGTTGCCAGCGCCGCCTGAACTTCTTGACCATGTTGCTCCCTCTCGCGTTGTGCTTGCGCGCGGTCGCACATTCATCGACCTTGCTCCCTTCAGGCTGCGTCAGCCCGGCACGGCTGAAAACGCATCGCGCATTCGGCCCGTGAACCACTCACGACCGGCGCCGGCACCCAGTACAAGGGCTGCCCTTGGGGCAAGGTCAAGCCGCTCACGGCCAACTCCCAGGGGGCACTAGGGGAGCATCACATTCTGAGGTGGTCTGAGAGGGCATCTGATCTAGATTTGGGCGGTAATGTTCGATTTGGGTAATTAGATTCGCCAGGTTTGGGTGGATTCGACGGTCAGGGTGCGACTCATTATCCACTGTGGATGGTGCTGTTGCTCAGCCCTTTCCCGTCGTGGGTAGCAGGAAACCTCGGGCGAGATCGTCGTTCGGGTCCACCACGAGGGTGTTGTACCCGGTCAGGTAGGCCGTGCCCGCCACTTCGGGGATGATCGCCGGTCGGCCCTGCACCGAGGTGGTGCCCGCGATCCTGCCGGTGAAGGTCGTGTCGATGATGCTGCGGTTCACGAGTTCTCCGGTGGCGTCGAGCTCGTCGCGCGCAGCCAGGACGGCGAGGCGGGCGCAGGTGCCGCTACCGCAGGGCGAACGGTCGACTTGGCCGTCCGCGAAGACGGTCACGTTGCGCTCTTCGATGCGGCCCTGCGCGCTGGAGAGGCGGTCGTAGAAGATCACGCCGTACAGGCCGTTGATCCGCTCGTCACCGGCGTTGGTCAGGTCGTGGCGAGCGAGGATTTCCGCCTTGATCTCGGCGCTCAGCTCGATGAGCCGGGACAGGTTCGAGGGGGACACGACCATTCCGAGCCGGTCTGCTTCGACCACGGCGTAGAAGGCGCCCCCGTAGGCGATGTCGGCTCGGACGGTTCCGCTGGACGTGGGCACTTCCACGTCCAGCGCGTGGGTGTAGGAGGCGATGTTGACGAAGCGCACGGACGGGTGGCCGCCCTCGTCTCGGAGATGGCAGGTCACGCGCCCAGAAGGTACGTCGAGGACGATCTTGTCGCCGTCGCGCGGGGTGACGTACCCCGTGGTGCAGGCCCAGACGGCGGCCGCGATGGAACCGTGTCCGCAGGCGGTGCTGAAGCCGTCGCGGTGGAAGAAGATCAGGCCGAGGTCGGCGCCATCGTCGTCGGGTTCGGTGACGAAGCAGCCGTACATGTCGGCGTGGCCGCGCGGTTCGAGGGTGAGCATCGCGCGCGTGTCGTTGAGACGAACCATCGCGTCGTCCCGCTTGTCGAGGATGGTCGAGCCACGAGGGGGCTGGACGCCGCCCAGCACGATCCGGAACGGCTCACCGGCGGTATGGTAGTCCACGGTGCTGATCATCTTCGGCGACCCGATCACAGGTATCTCCTTCCGAAGTGGACGTCGCTGCTGGTTACCAGCCAGATCAGGGGAGTGCCGCCGGCCGCAGCGGGCGCGTCATCTCGTGCAGCCAGGAGGCGACCTCCGGTGGCAGCAGGTTCCGGAGTTCGTACTCGACCACCTCGTGGTACTCGTCGATCCAGCGGATCTCCTCGTCGGAGAGGGCGTCGAGATCGATCAGCCGCCGGTCGACGGGGGCGAGCGAGATGACCTCGAACCCGCACATCGGGAGCTCGCCCCCCGGCGGTACGGCCGGTTCCCCGATGAGGAAGGTGTTCTCCACCCGCACGCCGAACTCGTCAGGGCGGTAGTAACCGGGTTCGTGCTCGATGATCATTCCGGGCAGCAGCGGAACCTCGTTCCCCCGTTTCCAGTGCATGTACATCGGGCCCTCGTGCACCTTCAGGAAGGAGCCGATGAGGTGTGCCGTGCCGGGACCGTAGTCGAGGCCGGCCCGCCAGAAGTACTGGCGGGCCACCGCGTCGATGTGCATGGCGCCGATTCCGGGCGGGAAGCGCAGCACGGCGTGCGCGATGTGGGCCTTGAGGGCGAGGGTGTGCGCCTGGACGTGCTCCGGGCGAGGCGCGCCGATCGGCACCGTGCGGGTGATATCGGTAGTTCCGTCGTGGTACTGGGCGCCCGCGTCGATCAGGAACACCTCGCCCGGTTCCAGCGGGACGTTGCTCTCGCTGGTCGGTGCGTAGTGCGGGTACGACGAGTGCGCCCCGACGCAGGCCGCCACCGGAAAGCCCAGCCCCCAGTAGCGTTCGTCGGCCTCGTGCAGCTCGCGATACCGCCGGGCGACGGCGAGTTCGTCCACGCTCCCGGTCGGGCCGTGGGTGTCGATCCAGTGCAGCAGCTGGACCAGGATCGCACCGTCGCGCCGGTGCACGTCGCGCGCGCCGGCGATCTCCTGCTCGTTCTTCACCGCCTTGGCCAGGTGGCACGGATCGCTGCCGCGCACGACCTGCACACCGGCGTCGTGCAGCTGGGTTTCGATCGCGACCGGGGTGGTCGCCGGATCCACCAGCACCCGGGAGCCCGCCAAGGCATTGAGGTGATCGGCGAACATCGCCGGTGGGTGGATCCGGATGTCGTCGCCGAGTTGCTCGCGCGTTCGGTCGTCCACCGACTCCGGTGCTACGAACAGGTCCACGCTTGCATCGGCGTGCAGCAAGGCCCGGCCGGGCGGGGCCGGGAGGTAGGGCAGGCCACCACCACGGATGTTCACCAGCCACGCCGTGTTGTCGCAGGTCGCGATCACCGCCGCCGAGCATCCGTCGCCGAGTTCCCCGGCGAGCCGAGTCCGCTTCGAGGCGGAGCTTTCGCCGGCCAGGCGAACCGGATGCACGTGGGCGGGCAGCACCTCGATGGCCGGCCGGTCCTGCCAGATCCCGTCGACCAGGTTCTCCGGCACCGCAACGGTTTCGAAGGACGCTGATCGGCTCAACGCGCGCAGCACGGCGAGCGAGGCGATGGAGTGCAAGGCGGGATCGAACCCGATCGCGCCGCCGGCGGCATGCCGAGCGACGTAGTCCTGCCACGGGAGATCGACCAGGTCGTGGACCTCGAAGAGGTCCTGGGCGCACTGCTGGGCTGCTTGCCTGGTGTAGCGGGCGTCGGTGAGCACCGCCGCTCGATCTCGCAGCACGACCGCGATGCCGGCCGAGCCGCGGAATCCGGTCAGCCATTCCAACCGGCAGTCGGCGGTCGGCGTCCACTCGTTGAGGTAGCCGTCTTCGTGCGGGATCAGGTAGCCCGTCAGATCGTGTCGAGACATCTCCGAGCGCAGGCGGGCAACCCGGTCGCGGTGGTCGGCTTCACGCAAGATGATCTCCTCCTGTCGTGCGGTGCAGCTCGGGTCGGCCGTTCGGCTCGCGGGAGGAGTCGTTCCCGCGTCCGAGCGCCGACCGCGACGGCTCTGCCGTGCCGGTGCCCAAGTGGAAGTCCTTCGTCTCCGGCATGCCGAAGAAGAGGACCGGCAGTGCTACCACTGCGATCGAGGTCGCGTAGACCGCCGGCATGATGCTGTTCCCGGTAGCGGTCACCAACAGCTCGCTCACCAGGGGAGCGGTGCCGGCGAAGAGCGCGTAGGCGAGGTTGTACGGCAACGCGACGCCGGTGAAGCGTGCGTCGGTCGGCAGCATCTCCATCGCTATGAGCATGGCACCGGACGTGGTGAGGATGATCGGCACCGACAGCAACGACATCCCGAGGAATCCGGCCCACACCGTCCCCGTGGTGATCAGCAGGAAAGCCGGTACGGCGAGCACCACGCCGGAGGCGCTGCCGATGATCACCAGCCGCCGTCGAGGTGCCCGACCGCTGTCGATCAGGCGCGCGAGCACCAAGAACAGGCAGATCTGGAAGACCACGACGGCGGCCTGCAGGACCAGCGCCGTCGTCGATTCGAATCCGACCACCTTGGTCAGGTAGGTCGGCATGTAACCCGTGATCAGGTAGGTGAGCACGCCGACGTACGCGTAGTAGGCGAACAGCACCACCATCTGGCGGGCGTGCTGGCGCACGACGTCCTTCAACGGTCGGATCCTGGCTGTCCCGTCCGCCCTGAGCTCCCGGTACACCGGTGTCTCGTCCAGCCGCAACCGCAGGTACAGGCCGAAGCCTGCCAGCAGACCGACGGCCACGAAGGTCCAGCGCCACCCGCCGCTGCTGTAGGCCTCCGGAGCGGCGAACCTGAACAGCAGGATGACCAGGATTCCGGCCAGCGTGCCGGCCAGGGAGAAGCTGTGCACGAATGTCGTCCACAGCGCTCGTCGGCCCGGTGGCGCGTGCTCGAGGGTGAACGTCGCCGCCCCGGTGTACTCGCCGCCGGCGGAGAATCCTTGCGCGAGCCGGCAGACCAGGAGCAAGATCGGAGCACCGATCCCGGCCGTCTCGTAGCTCGGCAGCAGCCCGATCGCAACGGTCGCCAGTCCCATCATGACGATCGATGCCGACAGCGCGGCACGTCGGCCGAGCCGGTCTCCGATGCGGCTGAAGACGATACCGCCGGCGGGCCGGGCGACGAACGCGACGCCGTAGATCGCGAACGTGCCGAGCAGCGCCACGACGCCGCTGTCCGCGGGGAAGAAGGTCTGCGCGATCACCGTTGCGGAGAAGCCGTAGAGCGAGAAGTCCAGCCATTCCACGAAGTTCCCGCTGGCGCATGCGGCCAGAATCCGCTTCCCGGAGCGGCGCGGCGGTCTTGCGGCTGTTGAAGGGTCCATGGCTTGCTCCAAGCGGTCGTTGAAGCGGTTGCCGCGGGCACACCTGGTCGCTGGCGAGTGCTACCGCGACGACACGGCACGAGTGCAAGCAGGTGTTCGCGCTCGGGCGATGGGATCGGGGCCGCGCATCCAGCAGGCCCGGCTGGAGAGACGGGTGCCCTTGCCGGGAGGTCATGTGCTGTCCAGCGGTGCGCCTCCCTTCACGACCAGCCGCGGCCGCTGCTGGTCCCAGAGCGCGGCGGGGTCGGCGAACGGATCCCCGTCCAACAGCAGGAGATCTGCCCGGGCACCGACCGTGATCCGGCCCAGATCGGCGCGCCGGATGAGCGCGGCGTTGACCGAAGTAGCGGATCGGAGGCAGGCGAGCACTCCGGCGACCTCGATCTGGAGGCGCAGACCCAGCAATTGCTCGTCCTCCAGGGCACCCATCAGGTCGGAACCGAAGCCGACCGGAACTCCGGCGGCGAGCGCACGCTCGATCGCCAGGCCGCCGGCTTCGAGCACCATCCGGTTCTTCTCCACGGCGACCTCGGCGATGCCGACCTCTGCACCGCGACGAGCCATCGCGTCGTAGGCGATCAGCGTCGGCACCAGGAAGGCCCCGTGCTCGGCCATCAGCGATGCGGTCGGCTCGTCGAGCAGGTTGCCGTGCTCGACCGAGCGCACACCGTTGACCACGGAATGCCGGACGGCCTCGGACGAGTAGGCGTGTGCCGCGACGTAACTGCCCCGCCGGGCCGCCTCATCGGCCACTGCCGCGATCTCCTCGGCGGAGTACTGCGCGGGCAGCAGCGGATCAGCGGGGGAGACCACGCCACCTGAGGTCATCATCTTGATGGCGTGGGCGCCTTGCCGGAACCGTTCTCGAACGGCAGCGCGCAGCGGCGTCACACCGTCGACGACCTCGCTCATGTGTCCACCGTGGATGCAGATGTCGAGTTCGGCCGGTCGGCAGTCGCCATGACCGCCGGTTTGGCTCAGCGCGGGCCCGGTGTAGAGGTAGCGCGGCGCGGCGACGAACCCGGCGCCGATCGCCATGGCCAGCCCGATGTCGCCACCGGCGACGTCGCGAACCGTGGTGAATCCGCGCCGCAGCGCCGCCTCCAGCCTGCGCGCTCCGACCAGCGCGAGGAAACTCAGCGGACCGCTTTCGAACTCCAGGTTGTTCAGGGATACCCCGTAGGCGTGGAAGTGCGCATCGATCAGGCCCGGTACCACCGTCGAGCCCTTGGCGTCGATGACCCGGTCGGCCCGGCTCACCCGCGGCCCGATCTCCGCGATGGCACCGTCGGCGACCCGGATCGAACCTTCGACCAGGTCGGCGGACCAGCCATCGAAGATGACGGCGTTCTCGAACGTTAGGTCCCGTGCTGAGCTGGGCATCGAGTCTCCCCCTGCTGATCTACCCCGTAATCCATCGGCTGAGGCCGCGCCGGTGCGGCGAGGCGGTCGTGCGGCGAATCGCCGAGCGATCTGAATCCGGTCGACTGATCGGCTGGCGCGGCCGGGACGACGGGAATCGCGCCGAGCGCGAAGGATCCGGTTCGGCGCCGAACCTCGATCGTTCGGCAAAGTGAACGATCTCACGTTAGGGCGCGGTCTTCCGGATGTCAATCGACGGGCGGGACGGTCTCGATGGATTTACGTCTTGTCTTCTAGTTATTGGAGATTCAACAGGCCTTGGTCGCCGTGTCAAGGTGGTCGCGAGTGCGCCCGGCCTGGGGTCGGTCGTTCGTTTTAATGGACGGAACATGGGGTGGGATGCGCGTCGACGCCGGGCGCCGTCCGTGATGGCGGTGCTCGGGCACCGCAGCCGGCTCCCGGCTCTTACCGGGCATCGAGCACAAGGGCGGTTGCTCGACTAGACCGCGGTCAGGTCGTTGTCCTTGGTCTCGCGGGTCATGAGCAGCGTGACGCCGCTGAGGGCTCCGAGGGCGATGATGAACCCTCCCACCGGGACTATCGAGTTGCCGGTGGACGCCGCCAGGGTCGCCAGGATGACCGGCGTGAATCCGCCGCCGAGCAGGGTTGCCAGCTGGTAGCCGAGGGAGGCGCCCGTGTAGCGGGTGCGGGTGCCGAACTGCTCGGAGATGTACGCCGCCATCGGTCCGTACATGGCGCCGTGGCAGAACGTGTACAGCGTGAAGGCGGCGGCCACGGCTGGGAAGTTCCCCGTCGCGAGCAGTCCGAGGATCGGGAACACCAGGACGATCATCGCCGCGAGTCCGAAGAGCATCACCGGGCGCCGGCCGAATCGGTCGGACAGCCGGGCGTAGCCGAGGATGAAGAAGATGGCGAAGAACTGGCCGATCGCGAAGCCGAACAGGGCATCCGGCCGCGGCGTGCCGTTTTCGACGGCGTAGGTGATGCCGAAGGTGGTGAACGCGGTCTGCAGGGCGAATCCGGACAAGCACGCGAACGCTGCCACCACCACGACCTTTGGCCGCCGCAGCACCTCGACGATCGGCGGGACGCCCGGCTCGTTCCCGGTCTGCTCGGCCGCGGCCCGGAAGATCGGGCTCTCCGAGACCTTGGTGCGCACGAAGAGGCCGATCGCGAGCATGATGGCCGAGAGCAGGAACGGGATTCGCCAGCCCCACCACATGAACTCGTCTTCGGGCAGCAGCGCGAACAGCGTCATCACGAGCGTGCCGAGCACGGCGCCGGTGGGGGCGCCGGCGTTGGTGAACGCGGCCATGTAGCCCCGGCGCCTCGGATCGGCGTGTTCGAGGGCCATCAGCGCGGCCCCGCCCCATTCGCCGCCGATGGCGATGCCCTGGAGCACCCGCAGGGCGACGAGGATGATCGCGCCCCACGGGCCGATGACCGACGCGGGCGGCACGAGGCCGATCAGGACCGATGCCACGCCCATGACGGTCATGGCCAGGACGAGCATCGCCTTGCGGCCCGCCCGGTCGCCGAAGTGTCCGAAGAGGACACCGCCGATGGGCCGGGCCAGGTAGCCGGCCGCGAACGTGCCGAGCGAGGCGATCGTGCCGACGACGGGCGGGAGTCCGGAGAAGAACACCGGCCCGAACACGAGCGAGGCCGCGGTTCCGTAGAGCAGGAAGTCGTAGTACTCGAGGGTGCTGCCGAGGTAACTCGACAGCACGACCCGGCGCGCCTCCGTCGCCCGTTCGGGCGCCGAGAGGTGCTCGGCCGCAGCAGGGGAAGGCATGGGGTTCCTTCGGTCAGGTCCGTCGGTGACGGATCTCGGGTCGCGCGGGGGAGTTCAGGCGAACTGGCGCCGGAGGAGGTCCTTGCGGATCTTCCCGGTGGAGTTGCGGGGGATCTCGTCGACCACGACGAGCGACCGCGGGATCTTGTACTTGGCCAGCCGGGGCGCGAGGAACTCGACGAGCCGGGCGTGGTCGAGCTCGTGGCCGTCCTCCAGCGCGACCGCGGCGCAGCCCACCTCGCCCCACTTCTCGTGCGGCACGCCGAAGACCGCGCAGCCGGCGACTCCCGGCATTTCGAGGATCGCCGCCTCGACCTCGGCCGGGTAGATGTTCTCGCCGCCGGAGATGATCAGGTCCTTGAGGCGGTCCACGACGGCGACGAACCCGTCGGCGTCGGCGACCCCGATGTCGCCGGAGCGCAGCCACCGCCCGTCGGTGAAGGTGTCGGCGGTGGCGTCCGGCCGGTTCCAGTACCCGCGCATGACGTTCGGGCCGCAGATCTGGATCTCGCCGCGCTCGCCGGGCGCCACCTCGCGGCCGTCGGCGTCGACGATCCGGACATCGGTGAAGAAGTGCGGAACACCCGCGGTGCCGAGCTTCCGCTCGACGTCATCCGGGGTGAGGATCAGCGCGCCCGGGCCGGTCTCGGTCAGGCCGTAGCCCTGGCAGATCTTGATCCCGCGCTCGGTGTAGGTGCGCAGGGTGCGCGGCGGGACGGGGGCCGCGGCGACGACCACCCGCCGGATCGCGCTCAGATCGGTCGTCTCCCAATCGGGATGGGTGCTGAGTGCGTCGAACATCGTCGGCACGCCGAAGGTGTAAGTGATCCGCTCGCGTTCGAGCACCTGGAGGATCCGGCCCGGCTCGAAGCCCTCCTCGACGACCACGTTGCCGCCCTTGAGCAGCGTCGGCAATGCGACGACGTCCAGGGCGGCGGTGTGAAACAGCGGCGCGCACACCAGCGCCGCCTCGTGGCTGTCCAGGTCGAGGTCGATGACGGCGTTCATCACGGAGAACACGATGTTGCCGTGGGTGAGGACCACGCCCTTCGGACGGCCGGTGGTGCCGGAGGTGTACATGATGAAGCACGGATCGTCGTGGGAGACCGGCTCGTCGATGCGGGACGGGTCGGCGGCCGCGATCAGCTCGTCGTAGCCGGGGGCGTCCCGGCCAGGGCCGTCGAGCACGACCCGGGTCGCGTCGCCGGCGGCCGACCGCGCGATCTCGCCGAGTTCCCGGGAATGGACGAGCACGGCGGCGCCCGAATCCCGCATCGCGTAGTCCACTTCGGGCGCGGTCAGCCGGGCGTTGAGCGGCACGAATATCGCGCCGATCAGGCCGGAGGCGAACAGCGCCTCGAGGTAGGCGGGGTGGTTCGTGCTCAACAGCGCGACCCGGTCGCCGCGGTCGACCCCGAGCGAGCGCAGCGCGTGCGCCAGGCGGGTGACCCGGTCGTCGAGTTCGCGGTAGGTCGTGGCGCGCCCGCGGAAGGTGATCGCGGTCTTGTCGGAGGAGAGACGGGCGCGGCGGTGCGGCCAGGTGCCGGTGCCTTCGTTGCGCATGCGGTGGGTCTCCTTCGGGTCGCTGTCGTGGACCGGGCGCGGCGGATCAGCCCTGGGGACAGTTGCTCGGTGCCGCCGCGCCGGTGAACCGGTCCGCGGCCCAGCCCGGGAAACTCGCGGCCGCCTCCGGGACGACGGATTCGTGGTCGAGCCCGTCGAACTCGTGGTAGTCCACTGAGGACCCCGCCTGGCACAGGGCCGTGCGTTCGCGGGCGGTCAGCTCGGCGGGCGTCGTCGTGTCGGCCGATCCCTGGTAGACGGCGAACGGCATCGTGCCCGCGGGCCGGAAGTCGTCCACCGCGGTGAGGGCCTTCCACCAGGGGCCGTCGGGGGACATCGCGCCCGGCTGGTACGGGTCGCGCAAGGTGCTCGCGCTGTCCCAGATGTCGAAGCAGCCGTCGGCGAGCACCGGTAGCTGCTCCATGGCTTCGGAGGTGAGGAAGTCGCCGTAGCGCAGGTGCGGGTAGGCGGCCTTGATCCCGGGCAGCGTCGAGATGACGTAGCCGGCCAGTTCCGGGTGCTGCATGGAATTGCCGGTCAGCTCGCGGATCCGGACGGCGGGCGCGATGAGCGCGGCGCCCAGGCCCTCGAACTCCGGGGCGTAGGTCCGCGCGATCGATTCGACGTGCATGGTCGTCTGGCCGCCCTGCGACCAGCCGTACTCGACGAACCGGTTGGAGGCGTTGAGCTCGGGGAGGTTCCGCACGGCGCGCAGCACGTCCAGGGACGTCCGCGCGTTGACCTGGCCCGCCATGTAGTGCGAGGGGCCGGGCAGCGCCTGCCCGGGGTAGTCGCTCATCGCGACGACGTGGCCTTGGCCGAGCAGGTCCTGGATCGCCGGGACTCGGGACCGGTCGCCCTCGCCCAGGCTCCGGCGGGACGGTGCGCAGTTGTCGGCCAACCCGGTCGTCTCGTGGTTCCAGAGCACCATGTCGCGCGGGGCGTTGCTCGCGCCCGTCGGCACGTAGATCTCGCCGGACACGTACTTCTTGACGCCGGGCTGGATCTCCGAGACGTAGACGACGTTCCAGCCCCGGGCCCCGCTCGGCGCGTCGGACCGCGGCTGGATCCAGTAGATGTCGCCGGGCTTCGCCGTTTCCGGAGGCTGCTCGTAGACGTCCCAGAAGGTGGTCCCGTCCGGCCCGGGCCTGGCCGATGGCGAATCCGCCTTCGGCGCCGCGCTGCCGGCGCTGATGCACGCGGTGAAGGCCAGCGCCGCCAACGAGGTCGCGATAGCCGCCTGGGCGATGCGCCGTTGTGTGAATGGCACGGTTCTCTCCCTATTCCTCGGGGATGGGGCCCTATTCGAAGAAGCGGTAGACTGGCTCGGCCACCACGGCGGGCCGCTCGGCGCCTTCGAGTTCGATCCGGCCGTCGACGGTCAGCTGCACGCCGCCCTTCGGCAGGTCCTCGACCTCCTTCAGCGCGGCGTTCAGCCGCACCCGGCCGCCGGCGGGCACGGGGCTGGTGAACCGGACCTTGTTCAGCCCGTAGTTCACCGCCATGGTCACGCTGTCGACCGCGAGCACCTCGGCCCACATCGGGATGATCAGCGCCAGCGTCAGGTATCCGTGCGCGATCGGCCCGCCGAACGGGCTTTCCGCCCGGGCGCGCTCGGGGTCGACGTGGATCCACTGGTGGTCGTCGGTGGCGTCGGCGAAGGTGCTGATCCGCTCCTGCGGCACCTCGATCCACGAGCTGGTTCCCAGCGGCTTGCCCGCCAGGGGCTTGAGGTCGGCGAGGGTTGCGACGCGAGTGGTGGACATGGGTCTCCTGTCGATGTGGTGCGGACGGTCAGCGCTTGATGCCCAGGACGCGCAGCGCGTTCTCCTTGAAGATCAGCGGCGCCACTTCGGGCTTGATGTCGAGCGCGGTGAAATCCCTGCGCCAGCGGTCGACCTGGATCACCGGGAAGTCGGAGCCGAAGAGCACCTTCTCGCGCAGCACCGAGTTCGCCGCCCTGACGAGCTGGGGCGGGAAGTACTTCGGGGACCAGCCGGACAGGTCGAGGTAGACGTTGGCCTTGTGGGTCGCGATGGAGATCTGCGCGTCGACCCACGGCACCGCCGGGTGGGCCATGACGATCGTCAGGTCCGGGAAGTCGGCGGCGACGTCGTCGAGGAGCATCGGGTCGGAGCGGCGGAGCTTGATGCCGCGCCCTCCCGGCAGCCCGGCGCCGATGCCGGTCTGTCCAGTGTGGAACAGTGCGGGCACGCCGGCCGCCGCGATGGCCTCGTACAGCGGGTAGAACCGCCGGTCGTCGGGATCGAAGCCCTGCAGGCTCGGATGGAACTTGAAGCCCCGCACGCCGTAGTCCTCGACCAGCGCGCGAGCCCGGTCGACGGCCGCCTTGCCGCGCCACGGATCGACCGAGCCAAATGGGATCAGCACGTCGTTGTGGGCGGCGGCCAGCTCCGCGATCTCTTCGACGGAGTTCGGTCCGTGCCCGGTGGCCGAGGTGGCGTCGACGGTGAACACGACGGCGGCCATGTCGCGCTCGCGGTAGTGCTCGGCGATGGATTCGATGCGGGGCGTGCGTTCCTCGCCGGATTTGAAGTACTTCTCGGACGCGGCCATCAGCTCGTCGTCCAGCGATCGATGCCCGCAGGCGTCGATCTCGACGTGGGTGTGGATGTCGATGGCCTCGACCGCGTCGAAGTCGACGCGGCACTCGTAGCGGATCGGGCTCATTTCGCCACCAGCTCCGCCGGGAACTCCTCGCCGACCGACTCGACCGAGCCCGCGAACGCCTCGCCCCACGACCCGGCGATGTCGTCGGCGGACCACCCGCCGTCGTGGAAGGCGGTGGCGGTCAGCTGTGGGTGCGACCACAGCGCCAGCCGGTCCCCGCCGACCGACAGCGCCTGGCCGGTGATCCCGGCGGCGGCTTCGGAGGCGAGGAAGGAGACGATCCCGGCGGCGTCCTCGGGCGTTCCCATGCCGACCTCGCGGCGGATCACGGCGGGCAGCGGCTCGCCGCGCTTCATCGACTCGATGTGCGGCGCGAGGAACGGGATCGTCTCGGTCATCGCGGTCGCCGCGACCGGGCAGACCGCGTTGACGGTGATGCCGGCGCGCTGCAGTTCCATGGCCCAGGTGCGGACCATGCCGACGATGGCGGCCTTGGCCGCCGAGTAGTTGGTCTGGCCGAAGTTGCCCCGCTGGCCGGCGGGGGAGCCGATGCAGATGATCCGGCCGCTCCCGCCCTGCTCGCGGAAGCGCAGCACGGCCTCACGCACGCAGGTGAAGGTGCCGCGAAGGTGCACGTCGATCACCGCGTCGAAGTCCTCGTCGGTCATCTTCCACAGCACCTTGTCGCGCAAGATGCCGGCGTTGGTGACCAGGACGTCCAGCCGGCCGAACGCTTCGACCGCGCCGGCCACGAGCTTGCGGGCGGTTTCGGCCGTGCCGACCGGGGCGACGACGGCCGTGGCCCGGCCACCCGCCGCGACGATCCCGGCGACGGCCGCGTGCGCGGCGGCCTCGTCGACGTCGTTGATCACCACCGCGGCGCCGTTGCGGGCGAGCTCTTCGCCGTATGCGAGTCCGAGTCCCCGCCCGCTGCCGGTGACGATCGCGACCTTGCCGCTCAGATCCATCGGTGCTCCTCCTGTCGGGTGGATCACAGGCAAGCATCCATCATTGAAAAAGTCAATGATTGAGATCTGCTACTCTTGCGGCGCGACACGGAGGAGGGCGCATGGCAGAGACCCAGGCGCGGTTGCTGGCGGACGACATCGGGTTCCTGCTCTCCCGAGCAGGAGGAATGGTGCTCGGCGCGGTGAACAAGGCGCTGGTCCCGCTCGGCCTGAAGGTGCGCTCCTACTCGGTGCTCGTGCTGGCCTGCGAACAGTCGACGGGCGTCAACCAGCGCAGCGTCGCAGCGACGATGGGGCTCGACCCCAGCCAGATCGTCGGACTGATCGACGAGCTGGAGGAGCGCGACCTCGTCGCGCGCACGCCGGACCCGGCGGACCGCCGCAACAGGCTGATCGCCGCCACCGAGGAAGGGCACCGGGTGCGCGACGAGGCGCAGGAGCTGGTGGACCAGGTGCACAGCGCGTACTTCGGAGACCTGCCCGCCGAGGTCGTCGCACAGCTGCGGGAAACGCTGGGGCGGATCGTCTTCCCTTAGCGGGCGTTTCAGAGCGGTGCGCGGGCACGTCTGGGACGTGGCCGTCCGCGGTGCCGGACACCGTCGGATGAGCCTGGCGGAGCCATTGCGAAACGACCGTCAGGCGCTAGCCGGATCCGTCGGCTGACTTCCGTGCTTTCGCACTGCTGCGGGGAACTCGGCTGCTGGGCGAAAGACGGCTGTGGGCGACTTCCCGCCCGGTAAGACGGTGTATGACTACTACGCCAAAGTGGGAGGTCGACGGCACGACCGAGGCGTTGCATGAATTGCTGCGTGACCGGGTTCGTGCGGCGAGAGGTCGTGCGGCGACTCCGGCAGCTGCGATCAGCGACTCGCAGAGCGTGAAAACCTCCTGCAACGTCAGTGAATCCAGTCAAGGAATCGACGCGGGTAAGAAGATCAAGGGCCGCAAGCGGCACATCGCTACCGACGTGTTGGGCCTGCTGGTGGTGATCGTGACTGCGGCATCGGTGCAGGATTCCGTTGGTGGGCAAGAGGTTCTGGATCAACTCGCCGCTTCGCATCCGGGCGTGTCCATGGCGTGGGTGGATGGTGGCTACAACGGCACGGTCGTCCGCCATGGAGCTCAGCAGGGCGTCCAGGCCGAAGTCGTCAAACGCCCCACCGCCAAGGGATTCCACGTGTTGCCCCGTCGATGGGTGGTGGAGCGCACGCTAGGTTGGCTGATGCCGCACCGCCGGATCGTGCGCGACTACGAGGCGCTGCCCCAGCGTTCGCGCACGATGGCCCACTGGGCGATGAATAACATAATGAGTCGCGCCCTGGTCGTCGAATCCACCCAAACCTGGCGAATCTAATTACCCAAATCGAACATTACCGCCCAAATCTGGATCAGATGCCCTCTCAGAGCGGGAACCCCACTGCTCGCGGGCCCGTTTCCGGGGTCGAACAGCATCAACGGCACGTCCTCGGTGACGAGCGAGGTTCCAGCCGTCCCGGTCATCATTGTTCGTCCACGTCTGCGCGCGAGTCGCAGGCAGCGCCGTGTCGGAGCGTGTCGTCGTTCGTGTCCGCTGTCTGTTCGAGGAGGATGTTCAGGCGCTGCAGGACTCGTAGCTGTGCTGGGTTGTAGAACTCAGCCACCGCGTGTGCCATCGTGTTTTCGGCCAGCTCCGCTCCTCGTGGCGAATCCGCCGCCGGGTCTTTCGCCCACGGGTGCTTTTCCCGGAGCCTGCGGACCACTGGCAGCATTCGCTCGGCAAGCCGGTCGACCGCGGCATCGTCGGCTTCCGGGGGAAGGGCATCGAACTCGTCATCGGTGTCGTCGCGCGCGGCGATCATCTGACGGAATTCCTCCATGCCCTCCTCGCTGAAAACCGTCGAGTAGACCATGAGCAAGGACTGTTGCGTGTCGGAGAGTTTTCGAGAGAGGGGAGCGAATTCGGGTGGCACATGCATCGGTGCGCGATGACGCAGGATGACAGCCAGCTCCGCGCGCACGCGGTTGATTCGTTCGACCGTCGCCTCCAACTCGGCATCGAGCACGCGGATCGCCTCGTCCGGCTCCTCGTCGGCCCGTCCCATCGCTGCGACCTGCGACAGCGGCACCCCCAAGTCGCTCAACCTCTTGATCTGCATCAGTCGGATCAGATGCTGAACCTTGTACTGCTTGTACCCGTTGGCCGCGCGCTCGGGCACATCCAGCAACCCGATCTCGTGGTAATGCCGAATGGCCTTCACCGTCGAGCCCGCAAGATCGGCAAGTTGCCGAGTGCTCCACGCCATTCTCTGCCTCCCCCGTCGTCTGCAGCCGCAGGTGCCCCACGCCACGCGTCCGTTACTCAGTCCACACCATGCCCCAAGGGCACAGTCAAGCTGCGCCCAGAGCGGCGAAGGCGACGAGGAAGGACAAGGCTTCTCTCGCCAACCTCGTCGCCAGCCGGCTGGCGGTGTTCTACAACGACACCAACCGGGCCGGGTCCATCAGGTGTCGTGCGGCGGTGAGCGTGCCGTCGGTGCGGATCGTGGTGGCGAGGCTGCGGGCGAGGTTGGCGACGGTGGGTTCCAGGGCACGGCTGAGCGAGGTGGTCAGCGAGTCGGCGGCTATGCGCCGAGGGTGCGTGACCCCGATGCCTAGCTGGTCGACGCGCCGGGCCCAGTAGCGCTGGTCGTACTGCTGGGGGAGCACGACCTGGGGGACTCCGGCTCGCGCGGCCGCCGTGGTGGTGCCCGCGCCGCCGTGGTGCACGATGGCGGCGACCCGGCCGAACAGCGCCCGGTGGTTGGTCTCTCCGATCGAGATGCAGTCGGCCCCGTCGTCTGCCAGCGCCAGGTCGGCCCACCCGCGGGAGATGATCGCGCGGCGACCGAGCGCGCGGGCCGCCGCCACCATCACCTGGCTGACGCTTTCTCCGGACGGGCTCATGTTGCCCAAGCCGGAGTAACTGCCCAGTCCAAAGTAGACGGGAGGCTCGGCGGCGTCGAGAAAGGATTCCAGTTCGGCCGGGAGCGGGCGTTCATCCGGCAGGATCCACGCGCCCGTCTGGATCACGTTCGGGTCGTCGGGCTGCGGCCAGGGCGCCAACGCGGGGTCCGCGGCCAGCCAAGCGCGATCGGTGAGGACGTGGCTTCGCACGTCCTCGATCGGGGCCAGGCCCGCAGCGGCGCGGTGGCCATTGAGCGTGGCGCCCCAAACGTCGTTCCAGCGCTGCGCGTCGGCCATCCACAACTCGCGACTGCCGCCCGTCTCGTCCTGCGGCCAGCCCGGCCACGGGGCCGGATTGTGGTGCGGGGACGGCAGGGCGGCCGGGCAGAACTCGGCGTGGACGTGACCGATCCCCAGCAGTTCGGCCACCGAGCGCGCGGCGACTTGCACGGCCCCGCACGCCACCACGACGTCGCAACCCCGGGCGGCGTCCGGGAGCGTGGCGAACTGCGCGCCGACAGCGTCCTCGGCCGCCTGACGTCGGCCCTCGGGCGAGGACAGGTTCCACCTGCCCGAGCTGCTCGGCGAAGTGGGGCGCATGCGCGGCCCGATGGGTATCGCCGGGATCCCCAGGCCCTCGATCCAGTCGCAGAAGTCAGGGGGCACGCACACGCGGACTTCCTGATCGGAGGCCTTCAACCGCAACGCCAGTGCCGTCACCGGCTGGACTTCGCCTCGCGACCCGATCGTCGACAGCAACACGCGCACCTGAACTCCCCGCTTCCCGGACGTCTCGAGCCGGCATCGAAAGAATCACTGTGCCGCAAAATGACTGCGTGACACAGTAATTGTGTGGCGCAGGCTACTGGTGCTAGCGTCCGGGGCGCAAGCAGGGAGAGGGGGTGGCCGGTGTGGATGGCGAAACGGCGACCGACAGGGTGCTGGCGGCGCTGCCGGACTGGGGAAACGTCACGTCCCAGCTCAACGCCGAGGTCGCCAGGCGGATGGGGGTAGCGCTCAGCGATCTGGATTGCTTGCATGCGCTCAACCAGCACGGATCGGCGACCGCGGCCGCGCTGGCCAAGCACGTGGGGCTGACGTCGGGTTCGGTATCGCGCATGATCGACCGGCTCGACGCGGCCGGCTGCATCGAGCGGGTCCGCGATCCCGGAGACCGGCGGAAGGTCCTCATCGAGCCCACCGCCGAGGGGCTCGACCGCATCCGCGCCTATTACGCCGGCCTGGCCGCCTGCACCCGCGACGAGCTCGCCGACTTCACCGACGCGGAGCTCGACGTCGTGCTGCGCTTCATCCACCTCGTCCGCGACAACACCGCGGACGAACTCACCAGGCTCCGAGCCGCCGCGCCCGACTCCCGTCGGTAAGCCGTCCAGTGGCGCTTCGCCGCATGCGCCGACGATGTCTGGCGCAGTCGGCCCTCGTCGCCGGATTGTCCTGCTGTCCCCTGTTTTTCGCCGGTGATCGTCTCATGTGGACGTCGCTGAGGGTGCAGGCTCTGATCAGAGCCCCGCGCTGCGGTCGGTGGTGTCCAGGGTGCGGGTGAGGGCGTGGGCTTCGTGCAGGAGGAGGGCGCCGAGTTCCGGTCGCCGGTCCGGGCGGAATCGGGTCTCGATGCCGGTCAGCGTCAGGGCCCACGCGGGTCGGCCGGCGCGGTCGAACACCGCCGCCGCCATGCCCCAGCTGCCCTCGACCACCAGGCCGGGGTTGACGGCGTAGCCGTCGCGCCGGGTCCGGGCGATGCGGGCGCGCACCGCCTCGGGGGAGTGCGCCTCGCCCCACCGGCCGGTCAGGTCGGTTCGCTCCAGGTAGGCGTCGATCTCAGCGTCGTCGAAGAAGGAGAGGATGACCAGGCCGGCGGAGACGACGCCGAGCGGGAACCGGGCACCCTCGTAGAGCACGAAGGACCGGATCGGGAAGTCGCCGTCCTCGCGGAGCAGGCACACCGTTTCCTCGCCCCGCAGGGCCGAGAAGAACGCGCTCTCGCCGGTCTTGGCCGCCAGCCGGTGCACGCTCGCGCGGGCGTGGTGCGTGACGTCGTAGCGGGTGGCGGCGGTCTGCCCCAGCAGGTACAGCTCGGGGCCGAGGAACCACCGGCCGGTGCGCCGGTCGCGGTCGACGAACCCCTCGTCGGCCAGGGAGCTGAGCAGGCGGTGCACGGTCGGCCGGGGGAGGTCGGTGGCCCGGGCGAGGTCGCTGGTGGCCGCCCCCGCCTCGTTGGCGGCGGACAGCGCCCGGAGCACGGAGCCGACCCGGCCGATCAAATGGGCGTTCGGGCTGGCGCTCATGCCCACATCCTAGCGTCCACTGAGTGAACGCCTGAGTCGAGCGGTGGTCACCCGATGAACGTTTCGGCGGTCGTTCGCCGTTGTTTGTTGCGGTGAACAGGAGGTTGCTTCTTTACTGCTGCTGTTCGTCCAGCGGACCGATGAAGAGGTGATGAGTTGTCAAAGCTGCGCCCGAGTGCGGCGGAGGCACTGGCCGATGTGCTCGAAGACGGGATGACGATCGCCGTCGGCGGCTTCGGCCTGTGCGGAATCCCGAGCGACCTGATCGAGGTCGTCCGCGACAGCGGGGTCACCGGTCTGACGTTGGTCTCCAACAACATGGGTGTTGACGGCAAGGGGCTCGGGCTGCTGCTCGAAAACCGCCAGGTCGCCAAGGTGATCGCGTCCTACGTGGGCGAGAACAAGCTGTTCGCCCAGCAGTACCTGGACAAGGAACTCGTCGTGGAGTTCGCGCCGCAGGGGACGCTGTCCGAGCGGATGCGGGCCGGCGGCGCGGGAATCGCCGCGTTCTACACCCGCGCGGGCGTCGGCACTCCCGTGGCCGATGGCAAGCCGTTGGCGGAGTTCGACGGGCAGACCTACGTCCAGGAGCGGGGGATCGTCGCCGACCTCGCGCTCGTGCACGCCCACACCGCGGACCCCGCGGGCAACCTCGTCTACCGGGCGAGCGCGCGGAACTTCAACCCGGTCGTCGCGACCTGCGCGAAGGTCACGGCGGTCGAGGCCGAGCACCTGAGCGAGGAGTACCTCGACCCGGAACGGGTGGTGACGCCGGGCATCTACGTCGACCGCCTGGTCCTCGCCCGGCCCCGCATCAAGGACATCGAGAAGCGCACGGTGCGTCCCCGCGTCACCGCCTCGGCCGACTAGGAGCAACCCATGACCTGGACTCGCGACGAGATGGCGGCGCTCGCCGCCGCCGAACTCCGCGACGGCGACTACGTCAACCTCGGGATCGGCATCCCGACGCTGGTCGCCAACCACATCCCGGACGGCGTGCAGGTGACGCTGCAGAGCGAGAACGGCATCCTGGGCCTGGGGCCGTTCCCCTTCGAAGGCGAGGAAGACGCCGACCTCATCAACGCCGGGAAGCAGACCGTCACGATCAATCCCGGGGCGAGCTACTTCGATTCGGCGGACTCGTTCGCGATGATGCGCGGCGGGCACATCGACATCGCCGTCCTGGGCGCGCTCCAGGTGAGCGAGGGCGGTGACCTGGCGAACTGGACGATCCCCGGTGCCCTGGTGAAGGGCATGGGCGGCGCCATGGACCTGGTCGTCGGTGCCCGCAAGATCGTCGTGCTCACCGACCACGTGGCCAAGGACGGCACCCCGAAGATCGTCGAGCAGTGCACGCTGCCGCTGACCGGTGCGGGCGTGGTCGACCGGATCGTCACGGACCTGGCGGTGCTCGACGTGACCGCGGACGGCCTCCGCCTGGTCTCGGTGGCCCCGGGTGTCACCGAAGACGAGGTCCGGGAAAAGACGGCGGCACCGATCCAGCAGCCGGTCGCGACAGCGTGACTTTCCGGGCAGGCATAGCAGTTCTTGGCCGCGGTGGACGGAATTGGGGAGTAGAGCGGTGAACAGTGCACGGAGCGGCAGCGGTTCTGTGATCGTGGCGGGAGCGCGGACCCCGATGGGGCGGTTGCTCGGCTCGCTCAAGGACTTCTCCGGTGCTCAGCTTGGTGGGGTCGCGATC
>NZ_JBFAKG010000056.1:19914-65709 GCF_040655595.1 Saccharopolyspora sp. NPDC050389 | reverse complement strand
CGATAGACGAGGCGAACAGGCCGTTCGCTCCACCACCCCGAACGCACAAGCCGCCCTACTGCAACCCCACCCGACAACATCCCAAACAGCCTCTATAGCGATCCAAAGCACTCACGACTCGGCGACCACCGGAGCCGGCGGCCGCTGGTTTCGGTGGGTGGGGCGTGCGAAGCTGGCTTGGATGAGCGGGCACATGTCTCCGGAGGAGTTCCGGGAGTTCGGCAGGCAGGTCGTCGACTGGATCGCCGACTACTACTCCGGCGTCGAGCGGCATCCGGTTCGGTCCCAGGTTCGGCCTGGGGAGGTCCGGGCGCAGCTACCGGCGCATCCGCCCGAGCGGGGCGAGCCGTTCGAGCGGGTGCTCAGCGACCTCGACGCCGTGCTGGTGCCGGGCGTGACGCACTGGCAGCACCCGAACTTCTTCGCCTACTTCCCGGCCAACGCCACCGGCCCGTCGATCCTCGGCGACCTGCTCTCCAGCGGGCTGGGCGTGCAGGGCATGGTGTGGGCGACCAGCCCGGCGTGCACCGAGCTGGAGACCGTCGTCGTGGACTGGATGGCCGAGCTGCTGGGCCTGCCCGACCACTTCCGGACCGACGCCGTCGGCGGCGGCGTGATCCAGGACTCGGCGTCCAGCGCCGCGCTCGTGGCCTGCCTCGCTGCACTGCAGCGGGTCAGCGACGGGGAGGTGGCGAGCCGGGGCATCACCCGGCGCCACACGCTCTACGTCTCCGCGCACACCCATTCGTCCCTGGAGCGCGCGGCGCGGATGGTGGGCGTCGGCGCGGACAACGTCCGGATCGTCGACGTCGACCCGGACACGCTCGGCATGGATCCCAAGCACCTCGATGCCCTGATCGCCGAGGATCTCGCCGCCGGCGCGGTGCCCACGCTGGTGTGCGCGACGATCGGCACCACCTCGACGACGGCGATCGACCCGGTCCGCGAGGTCGGTGAGGTGTGCCGGGCGCGCGGGGTCTGGCTGCACGTGGACGCCGCCTACGCGGGCGTTGCCGCGGTGTGCCCGGAACTGCGCTGGATCAACGACGGCGTAGCGGAATTCGCCGATTCGTACTGCACGAACGCGCACAAGTGGCTGCTCACCAACTTCGACTGCAGCCTGCTGTGGATGGCCGACCGGCGGCCCATGGTCGACGCGCTGTCGATCCTCCCGGAGTACCTTCGCAAC
Organism: Saccharopolyspora sp. NPDC050389; assembly: GCF_040655595.1. Lineage (NCBI taxonomy): Bacteria > Bacillati > Actinomycetota > Actinomycetes > Pseudonocardiales > Pseudonocardiaceae > Saccharopolyspora > Saccharopolyspora sp. NPDC050389. Next base: position 64,520 of record NZ_JBFAKG010000056.1, on the reverse strand, counting down.
CCGGCAACGGCGTCCGGCGAGGTGATCGACTACCGGGACTGGCAGGTGCCGCTGGGCCGCCGCTTCCGGGCGTTGAAGCTGTGGTCGGTGCTGCGCTGGTACGGCGCAGAGGGCCTGCGCGAGCACATCCGCACCACCGTCGGCCTGGCCCAGGAGTTCGCCGACCGGGTCCGCGACGACCCGCGGTTCGAGCTGCTGGAGCCGCATCCGCTGGGTCTGGTCTGCTTCCGGCCGCTGTTCCCGGAACTGTCCACCGAGGACGCCAACGACCGGATCTACCGGCTGATGGAATCCCTGAACGACTCCGGGGAGCTGTACCTGACCCACACCAAGGTGGACGGCCGGACGCTGCTGCGGCTCGCGGTCGGCTCGCCGCAGACCGAGCGGCGTCACGTGCTCGCGGCCTGGAAGCGGATCCAGGAGGCGATGGGCTGACCTGCCCGCGAGCAGCGCGTGGCCGATCAGCACGAGCACGTGCGCCGGAGCCGGCCAGTCGCCCGCCGCAGCGGTTTGGAGGGCGTGGAACGCGGCGCCCGGCGCGGTGAAGTCGCCGATCGGTTGCAGCGGGCCCGGAATCGCAGCCAGCGGCAGGCCGGGCAGCAGCAGTGCCGCAGCGAGCGCCGCGCCGGTGCGCCGCGGCAGCGCCGCGGTCAACAACCCGCAGCTGAGCAGAGCGAGCGCGGCGAGCATGCATGCGACGAGGAAAGCCCGCTGCGGCGGCATGATGGCTGCGGCGGCCAGCGCCAGCCCGGCGAACACCGTCAGGTGCGCGAGGAACCCGGCAACCAGGTCGCTGCACCGCCGAAGGCTGGCGGCCGCGAACGTCAGCGCGACGACGATGACCGCGGGGAGCCCGACCGCGGGCGCTAGAACGCCGGATAGGACCGAGGCGATCGCCAGCGGTTGACGGGGCAGCCGCGCCAATTCCGCGCCGACGCGGCTCCCCAGATCATCCACAGTGGACGTATCTTCGCTGATTGCCATGGCCTTGACGCTAGGAACGTCTCGCGCCCGCGGACATGCGCCTTGCTACCGTGCTGGCGGGACTTCCGGCCCCCGCGGGAGTAGAGCTAGCTCTACCTCCACGCGGAAGTCACGGCCAGTGTCTTTCCGTTGGTGCCCGAGAAGATGGTCTTATGCGAATTTGGGCACGACAACGTGCGATAACCGCTGGTCGCGGGCTGGCGCTGCTGCTGCTGGCGCTGCCGGGACCGTTGCTGTTCGTGCTGTACCTGCTCGGCGTGATCGTGGCATCGATCGGCCTCCTGGGCCCGGGGGAATGGCTCATCGGACGTTGCCGGGCGGCCGCGAACCACAGTCGGCGGCTCGCGCGGGACTGGGGCGGCGTCGAGGTGCCGGTGCCCTACCGGCCGGCCCCGCCGGACCCGCAGCCGGACGCCGAAGGCTGGTACCGGCACGACAAGGCGCTGTACCGGAAACCGGGCGTCCCGCGTTACCTGAAGCGCGTCGCGTGGCTGGCGGAGGACCCGGCAACGGACCGGGATCTGAACTGGATGCTGCTCAACACGGTCGCCGGCGCGGTGCTAGGCCTGCTGGCGGTGCTCGGTGGCCAGATTTTCCTGCGGGCGCACGGGCTTTGGACGCGCATGCTGCTGAGCCCGGCCCGGCCGCGTCCGAGGCGGGAGCGGGTCTTGCGCGGGTTGCACAACCTCTGGCACCTGGCGGTCCTCGCGCTGCTGGCCGTGGTGAACCTCCTCGCCGGCGCGGTCCTGGTCGTCCTCTTCGCCCTCGCCCACGTGCTGGGCGCCTTCCTGTGGTGGCCCTGGTGCAACCGGGGCGCGCGGCTGCTGGCGGGTCTGGGCCGGAGCCTCGCCGAGAAGTGGTCGGGAGTGGCGATCGGCGAGGCCTACCTGCCGTACGTCGCGCCCGTCCCCACCTCCGACGGCCTCTACCGGGCCGGCCGGAGGCTGAGCAAGTCGCCGCGGCCCGCGATCATGCGGGCCCGCTACCGCCAGGCGATGACCGATCCGGCCAGCTGGCGCGACCTGCTGTGGCTGCTCGGCGACGCCCCGGTCACCGCCGCGCTGCTGGCCCCGCTCGCGGTGTTGTGCTGGGTCTTCGGCTGGGGCTTCTGGATTTCGTTCTGGGTTCGGGTCGGCGCCCTGTTCTTTGACGTCGGGCGGCCGTGGGCGGAGCTGCCCGCCCCGGCGAAGTGGCTCGCGGAAACGCCGCTGCTCGGGATCCCGCTCGGGCTGGCCGCCGGAGCGGCGGTCGTGGCGCTGGCGCCGCTGCTGGTGCGCGTGCATGGCCGGTGGACCGGCCTGCTGCTGGCGCCCACCGAGAAAACCCGGCTGGCGCAACGGGTTCGCCGGCTCGCCGAGACCCGCGCCGACGCGACCGAAGCCGAGGACACCCAGCTGCGCCGCATCGAACGGGACCTGCACGACGGCGCCCAGGCCCGGCTGATCGCGCTGGGGCTGAAACTCGCCGCCGCGGAGCAGCTCCTGGACAGCGACCCGCAGCGGGCCAGGGAACTGCTGGGCGAGAGCAAGGCGGAATCCAGCCAGACGCTCACCGAACTCCGCGCCCTGGTCCGGGGAATCCGCCCGCCGGTGCTCACCGAGCGCGGCCTCGTCGATGCCGTGCGCGCGCTGGCCCTCGACCTGAGCGTGCGGATCGAGGTGGCGGCGGACCTGCCCGGGCGATGCCCGTCCGCGGTGGAGGCCGCGGCCTACTTCGTGACCCGGGAGCTGGTCACGAACGCGCTCAAGCACGCCGGGGCGGACACGATCCGCGTCGAGCTGGGCTACCAGCGGGAGGCGTTGCGGATCGTCGTGACCGACGACGGCGTGGGCGGGGCCGCCCCGGACCGCGGCAGCGGGCTGCGGGGAATCCGGCGCAGGCTCGGTACATTCGACGGAACATTGCACCTCAGCAGCCCGCCCGGCGGTCCGACGCGGGCGACGATGGAGATCCCGTGCGCGTTGTCCTCGCCGAAGACCTCTTCCTCCTCCGGGACGGACTGACCACCCTGCTCGCCGCGCACGGCTGCGAGATCGTCGCGGCCGTGGAGACCGGGCCCGAGCTGGAGCGGGCGCTGCTGGAGCAGCGGCCGGACGTGGCGGTGGTCGACGTGCGGCTGCCGCCCACCCAGACCGACGAGGGGCTGCGGGCCGCGCTGGTCGCCCGGCGCGAGATCCCGGGGCTGCCGGTGCTGGTGCTGTCCCAGCACGTCGAACAGCTCTACGCGCGGGAACTCCTGGCCGACGGCACCGGCGGGATCGGCTACCTGCTCAAGGACCGGGTGTTCAACGCCGAGCAGTTCATCGACGCGGTGCGCCGGGTCGCCGCAGGCGGCACCGCGATGGACCCGGAGGTGATCTCCGCGCTCCTCGCCCGGCGGACCACCCCGCTGCAACGGCTGACGGAGCGGGAGAGCGGCGTGCTGTCGCTGATGGCCGAAGGCCGCTCGAACGCGGCGATCTCGCAGCAGCTGTTCATCAGCGAAGGCGCGGTGAGCAAGAACATCGCGAGCATCTTCGGGAAGCTCGGCCTGGAAACCTCCGACGACACCAACCGCCGAGTCCTGGCAGTGCTGGAATACCTCAAGCAGTGAACGGGGCCGTGAGTCTTTTGGGCTGCTATAGGGCCTGTTTCCAAACTCGTCCTGCGTGGCGGTGCGGGTGGCGGCCCCCTGCGGGAGTCACCGCGGTCTTCTCGCTGTGGGATCCCCGACATCGTGAATGGCCAATTCACCACGTCGGGGTTGTCCTCGCTGGGAGAACCCCGGAGGGGTGGGCATCGTGAACCCGCGGCGGTGCGGGTTGCGTGGGTGGGCTAAGCGGCTGCGCCGCTTCAAATGCAAAACGCCCGCGTTACGACATCCGCACGTCACCACATCCAAAACAGCCTCTATAGCGACCCAAAAGACTCACGGCCCCGTGCGCAGGCTCGCGAGTTCTCGAGACTTGGCTTCGCGGGCCTGATCCGGCCGGGTGCCGAGCACGCACGCCACGGCTCCGAGGGCCATTCCGAGCACGGCGGCGATCGACGGCGTTTCGCCGAGGATCGGCCAGGCCAGCAGGGCGGAAACCGGCGGGACGATGCAGAACAGGGCGCTCGCCCGGCTCGCGCCGCCGACCGCGATCGCCCGCAGGTAGTACGCGGTTCCGGCCACCGATCCACCGAGGACCAGCCACAACAGCACCGCGGTGGCCTGCGCCCAGTGCGTGACGTGGCCCTGCTCGAACACCGCGACCACGCCGACCGCCAGCGCCGCAGCCGCGGACTGCACCGCGCCACCGGTCCGGACATCGACCCCGGCGCAGTACCGCTGCTGGTAGAGCCCTCCTGCGGAGAATCCGAGCAGCCCCAGCAGAGTGAGCAGGATTCCCGGGTTCACCGCGCCGTCGGCGAGCACCTGGCCGCCGAGGGTGACGGCGACGGCGAGCACGCCGAGGACGAGCCCGATCACGCGGATCCGGCTCAGCCGCTCCCGCAGGAACCCGGCCGCGAGCGCCGCGGTGAGGACCGGGTTCATGGCGATCACCAGCGCGGTCACCGATGCCGGGACCCCGACGCTCATCCCGCCGTAGCATCCGCCGAACTGCGCTCCGTAGGTGAGGATCCCAGCGATGGCGGTGTGCCCGAGCCTCTTGCCGCCGGGCCAAGTGGCGCGGGAGCAGACCGCGATCGCCGCGAGCACCAGCGCTGCCAACGTCAGCCGCACGGCGGTCAGGAGGAACGGGGGAGCGGCGGCGACGCCCAGCTTCCCGGTGGGGAATCCGCTGGCCCAGATGAACACGATCGGCGCTGCGAGCGACAGCGGGATCGAGCGCGCGCTCTTCATGATCCCAGCCTCGCCGCCGATCCCGGCCGCGTCCAACGACGATAAGTGATCGCGATCGATTTCGATTGCTGATCGGTTAGGGTGGCCGCATGAGCGCCGTGTTGGACATCGTCGCGCTGCGCAGCATGGTCGCCGTCGCCGACTGCGGAGGGTTCCACCGGGCCGCCGCGGCGTTGTGCCTGACCCAGTCCGCGGTCAGCCAGCACCTGCGCAAGCTGGAGCGGGTGCTGGACCGGAAGCTGGTGGTCCGGGAGGGGCGGCAGGCCAAGTTCACCGCGGCCGGAGAACTCCTGCTGGCCGAGGCTCGGCGCATCCTCGACGCGCACGACGAGGCGCTGTGCCGGCTCGGCGCGGAGGAACGCCGCACGCTCGTCTTCGGCTCCACCGAGCACGCCGCCGACCGGCTGCTCCCCGAGCTGGCGACCCGGATGCGAGCCGCCTTCCCGGCGCGCGAAGTGCGGTTCCGGCTGGACCGGACGGCGCGGCTGGCGGAATCGGTGGACCGCGGCAGCATCGACATCGCGCTGTTGATCGACCGGCCGGTCGGCGGGCGGAGCCGGGACGCGGGACAGCTCCGGCTGGACTGGTACGCGGCACCGGACTGGGCGCCGCCGGGCCCCGGCGAGCCGCTGCCGATGGTCGTCTTCGACGAGCCGTGCATCATGCGGCGGCTCGCGGTCGACGCGGTGACCGGGATCGGCCGGTATCCGGACCTGGTGTGCGAGGCCGCCGATCTGGCCGGGGTGCTCGCGGCCGCGCGGTCCGGCCTCGGCGTCACGCTGCTGCCCTCGGCGAAGCCGCGCCTGGAAGGGCTCGTGGTGCGCGACGACCTCCCGCAACTGGAGCCCGCGCCGCTGCGGGTCCGGGCCCGTCCCGGACTCGCCGACGACCTCGCGGATCTGGCGGCGAAGACCGTGTGCGAAGTGGTCGAAGCGCACTCGTGAGGGCGCTTCTCACGCGGTGAAGGGCTCCTCCGAAGCCTCGGAGGCGCCCTTCGGCTGCGCGTCAGGCGGGCAGGTGCACGCGACGGTGCAGGCGTTCGCTGATGTCGCCGGCGGCGTTGTCCAGCAGCTTGTGCGCCAGTTCGAACAGGGCGCGGGCGATCGCGATCTCGTCGCCGATCTGCGGTACCTCCGGGTCGTCCGGGTGGCGTCGCGCGGTGCCGTGCCCGTGCAGCGCCTGGCCACCCGGCGTGGTGAACCCGACGTCGGCGGTGGTCTTCGCGCCAGCCTCCACGACCTGCAGGTTGAGCGTGATGGTGTGGGTCTCGTTCATGGTCGCCTCCTGTTCCCGTCGGCCCGCGTTCCCGCAGGCCGTTGAGGTCGCCGTAGCCCAAGCATGCGCTGGCCGACCGGAACCGCGAAAGACCGGTGTTCACCCGTTCGAGTCGCCGCCGATCGGCCGCGCAGACTGGTAAGCGCGACGTACCCAACCGGGCCTCGTCACCAAACAAACGGCCCCCCCGGAGCACCTGAGACGCAGATCCGCGGACCGGCTCCCGCCGTGATCGACTTCACCCGGGGTTTGACCTCGGGTCGCGGGGCAGGCAAAGATACGGCCGCCGACAGTGCAGGAACCCGGTGCGAATCCGGGACGGTCCCGCCACTGTGACCGGGGAGTGGGCCCCACTCGTTGCCACGGCTGCCAGCAGCTGGAAGGCCGGGGTGCCACGTCGATCCGGGAGTCAGGAGACTGCGCGCCGGCCCCGCGCCGCGCCGCGGCGTGCGGACACCGAGCCCCTCGGGCGGGAAACCCAGGAGGTCGGAGATCTCATGTCTTGGGATGCCGAAACCAGTCAGCCGCAGGCCAGTTGGGGCGCCACCGAGCGCCGGAAAGCAGCGGCCGTGCTGGCCGCAGTCGGAGTGCTCCACCTGGCGGGTTGGGGAGCGTACCTGCTGCAACAGCAGGAATTCAGCGTGGTCGGAGGGTTGGCCGCCGCGGGGATGACCGCGTACCTGCTCGGATTGCGCCACGGGTTCGACGCCGATCACGTCGCGGTGATCGACGACGCCACGCGGCTGCTGATGCAGCGCGGCAGGCGCCCGGTGTCGACCGGCATGTGGTTCGCCCTCGGGCATGCCAGCGTCGTGCTGTTCCTCGCCGTCGCGGTCGCTTTCATCGCCGGACCCGCCGCGCAGCAGTGGGCCGAGGACGCCGGCGTGCAGGTCGCCACCGTCGTGGACCTGATCGTGATCGCCGTGCTGAGCACGCTGGCCGTGCTCAACGCGCTGGTGCTGCGCGACGCCCTGCGCCTGCTGCGCCGCGCTCGTCGCGGCGCCGTGGACGAGGCCGAGGTCGAGCTGGTCCTCGGGCGGCGCGGTCTGCTCGCCCGGGTGCTGCGCGGGCGGATGCGCAACGTGGCCCGCTCCTGGCACCTGTTCGGCATCGGGCTGCTGTTCGGGCTCGGCATGCAGACCGCCACCGAGATCACCGTGCTGGCGATGGTGTCGCCGACCGAGCACCTGTCCGCGATCGCCGTGCTGAGCCTGCCGCTGCTGTTCGCCGCCGGAATGTGCACAGTGGACAGCGTGGACGGCATGCTGATGTCCCGCGCCTACACGTGGTCGCTGGCGCGGCCCCTGCGGCGGCTCTGGGTGAACGTGACCACCACGGCGCTGACGGTGGTGCTCGCCGCGGTCGTCGCGCTGGTCGTCCTCGCCGGACTGCTCCAAGAGCTCGGCATGTCCTTCGCGCAGCCGATCGCGACCATCGGCGACCACTTCGAACTGCTCGGCTATCTGACCCTGGCCGCTTTCATGGCAGTATGGGGCGGCGCCGCGCTCTGGTGGAAAGTCGCCGCCCGCGGCGACGACGCGGAACGCGCGTGACCGGCGTCCACCGGCTGTTCCAGGTGGCGCCCCGCGGTCAGGCCGGTGATCGTGAGCCACGACGAGGTGGCCTACCGCGTTGCTGCGCACCCTGAGCACCAGGCCCCGGCGAGGTCGCCGGGGCGAAGCCCGACATGGACTACGGAAATGACCAAGCACACTGAACATCACTACTTCGCAGGCCTAGATCTTGCCGGGAAGCGGGTGGTCGTCGTCGGCGCGGGCACCGTCGCGCAGCGCCGGGTTCCGCGCCTGATCAACTCCGGTGCGCTGGTCGACGTCATCGCGCCGGAGGCGACCCCGGCCGTCGAGGCGATGGCCGAGGCAGGCGACCTGAAGTGGCACCGGCGCCCCTATGCAGCGGGTGACCTGGAGGGTGCTTGGTACGTCGTGGCGTGCGCGACCGGGGCCGAGGTGAACGCCGCGGTCGCGGCCGAGGCCGAACAGCGCCGCATCTTCTGCGTTCGCGCCGACGACGCCTCGCAGGGAACCGCCGTCACACCGGCGGTGGCCCAGCATGGCGGGCTGCTGCTCGGGGTGCTGGCGGGCGGCGACCACCGGCGTTCCGCCGCCGTGCGGGACGGGCTCGTGGAGGCGTTGCGCACCGGTGCGGTCGACGAGCGGTCCGAGCCGCCGGCGCCGGGCGTCGCCCTCGTGGGCGGCGGCCCGGGTGACCCGGACCTGATCACGGTCCGCGGGCGCCAGCTCCTGGGCCGCGCGGACGTGGTGATCACCGACCGCCTGGCGCCGGGCGAGCTGCTCGAAGAGCTCGGCCCGCACGTGGAAGTGGTGGACGCCTCGAAGATCCCCTACGGGCGGGCGGCCAACCAGGACGTCATCAACTCGCTGCTGATCGAGCACGCCAAGGCCGGGAAGTTCGTGGTCCGGCTCAAGGGCGGCGACCCGTACCTGTTCGGGCGTGGGTTCGAAGAGCTGCTGGCGTGCGTCGAAGCGGGGGTCGCGGTGACCGCGGTTCCCGGGATCACCAGCGCCTTCGCGGCTCCCGCCGCGGCCGACGTGCCGGTCACCCATCGCGGTGTCGCGCACGAGGTCGTTGTCGTGTCCGGTCACGTCGGGCCGCACGACGAGCAGTCGCTCGTGGACTGGCCGGCGCTGGGCCGACTGCGCGGCACCCTGGTGCTGATGATGGCGGTCAAGCGGATCAGGGAGTTCGCCGCCGTCCTGATCGAGCACGGCCGCGATCCGAAGTCGCCGGTCGCGGTGGTGCAGGAAGGCACCACGCGCAGCCAGCAGACGCTCCGGACGACGCTCGGCCAGGTCGCCGACGCCGTGCGGGACGCGGAGATCAAGCCGCCCGCGGTGATCGTCGTCGGGCCCGTGACGGACCTCGCGCCGACGTCGCGCCGGTAGCGGCGGTGTCGGGGGCAGTTTCAATTGAAACTGCCCCCGGGATACGCCGGTGGCGACTTCTCGCCCCTAGATGTTTGTTTCCTTGGTCGGCTGCGACACCCAACGCGCCCAGCCAGCGGGAGTCGACGCAAGCGCGAAGCGCTTGGCCCACCCTCGCAACTCGCACCGCCGCGGGTTCTGAGCGGTTTTCTCGCGAGGACAGCCCCGACGCGTCGTATTGGACATACGTGTGTCGGGGATCCCACAGCGAGAAAACCGCAGTAACTCCCGCAGGGGGGCCGCTACCCGCGCCGCCACGCAGAACGACCACGGAATCAATCCTCTAGCCGTCAGCGCTGGCCCGGGCCGTCCTCCAGGTCGCCCTCGGTCTGCAGGTAGACATCCTGCAGCGCTTGCAAGGTGTCGGGATTCGGCTCCTGCCACATCTGCCGGTTGGCGGCCTCCAGCAGCCGTTCGGTGATGCCGTGCAGCGCCCACGGGTTGGACTCGGTGAGGAACCGCTGGTTCTCCTCGTCCAGCACGTAGGTCTCGGCGAGCTTCTCGTACATCCAGTCGGCCACGACGCCGGTCGTGGCGTCGTAGCCGAACAGGTAGTCCACCGTCGCCGCGAGCTCGAACGCGCCCTTGTAGCCGTGGCGGCGCATCGCCGCCAGCCACCGGGGGTTGACGACGCGGGCCCGGAACACCCGCGACGTCTCCTCGGTCAGGGACCTGGTGCGGATCGAGTCGGGGCGCGTGCTGTCGCCGATGTAGGCCGCCGGCGCCTTGCCGGTCAGCGCGCGGACCGTGGCGATCATGCCGCCGTGGTACTGGAAGTAGTCGTCGGAGTCGGCGATGTCGTGCTCGCGCGTGTCGGTGTTCTTCGCCGCCACGGAGATCCGCTTGTAGGCGCTCTCCATGTCGGCGCGGGCCGGTTCTCCGTCCAGCTCGCGCCCGTAGGCGAAACCGCCCCACACCGCGTACACCTCGGCGAGGTCGGCGTCGTCGCGCCAGTTCCGGCTGTCGATGAGCGGCAGGATCCCCGCGCCGTACGCGCCCGGCTTGGAGCCGAAGATCCGCATCGTGGCGCGGCGTTCGTCGCCGTGCTCGGCGAGGTCGGCTCGCGCGTGCGCCCGCACGAAGTTCTGCTCGTCCGGCTCGTCGAGGGCGGCGACCAGGCGCACGGCGTCGTCGAGGAGGGCGACCACGTGCGGGAAGGCGTCCCGGAAGAAACCGCTGATGCGGACCGTGACGTCGATGCGGGGACGGCCCAGCTCGCCGAGCGGGATCGCCTCCAACCCGTTGACCCGGCGCGACGCCTCGTCCCAGGTCGGCCGGACGCCGAGCAGCGCCAGCACCTCCGCGATGTCGTCGCCGGACGTGCGCATCGCGCTGGTGCCCCACACCGACAGGCCGACCGAGCGGGGCCAGTCGCCGGTGTCGGCGCGGTAGCGGTCGAGCAGGGATTCGGCGATCGCCCAACCCGTCTCCCAGGCCAGGCGGCTGGGTACGGCCTTGGGGTCCACCGAGTAGAAGTTGCGGCCGGTGGGGAGGACGTTGACCAGCCCGCGCAGCGGCGATCCGCTGGGGCCCGCGGGAACGTACCCGCCTTCGAGGGCGTGCAGCGTCGCGCTCATCTCGTCGGTCGTCGCGGCGAGCCGCGGCACCACCTCGGTCGCGGCGAACTCCAGCACCCGGACGACCGCGTCCTCGGCGCCGCCGAGGATCTCCCGGCAGACCTCCGGCGCCGAGCCGGGGATCCAGCCGCGGTCTTCCATCGCCTGGACCAGGGCGTGCGCGCGGGTCTCGATGTCGTCGACCTGCTCCCGGGCGGCGCTGCCGTCTTCGGCGAGCCCGAGCGCTTCCCGCAATCCGGGCAGTGCGGCGGTTTGCCCGCTCCACATCTGGCGCGCGCGCAGCATCGCGAGCACGAGGTTCACCCGGGCCTCGCCGGCCGGGGCATCGCCGAGCACGTGCAGGCCGTCGCGGATCTGGGCGTCCTTGACCTCGCAGAGCCAGCCGTCGACGTGCAGCAGCATGTCGTCGAACTCCGCGTCGTGCGGCCGTCCTTCGAGCCCGAGGTCGTGGTCGAGCTTGGCGGCCTGCATCAGCGTCCAGATCTGGCTGCGGATCGCGGGCAGTTTCGCCGGGTCCATCGCGGAGATGTTGGCGTGCTCGTCGAGGAGCTGTTCCAGCCGGGCGATGTCGCCGTAGCTCTCCGCGCGGGCCATCGGCGGCACGAGGTGGTCGACCAGGGTGGCGTGCACCCGGCGCTTGGCCTGCGTGCCCTCGCCGGGGTCGTTGACCAGGAACGGGTAGATCAGCGGGAGGTCGGCGATCGCGGCGTCCGGAGCGCACGAGGCGGACATGCCCGCGGTCTTGCCCGGCAGCCATTCGAGGTTGCCGTGCTTGCCCAGGTGCACCATGGCGTGGGCGCCGAACTCGTCGATCAGCCAGCGGTAGGCCGCCAGGTAGTGGTGGCTCGGCGGCAGGTCCGGGTCGTGGTAGATCGCGATCGGGTTCTCGCCGAAGCCGCGGGGCGGCTGCACCATGAGCACGACGTTGCCCGCCTGGACGGCGGCGAGCACGATCTCGCCGTCCGGATCCTGGGAGCGGTCGACGAACAGCTCTCCCGGCGGCGGTCCCCAGTGCTCCTCGATGTCGGCGCGCAGGTCCTCGGGCAGCGTCGCGAACCAGCTCGCGTAGCGGCCGGCGGGGATGCGGACCGGGTTGCCGCTCAGCTGCTCCTCGGACAGCCAGTCCCGGTCCTGGCCACCGGCGGCGATCAGCGCGTGGATCAGGGCGTCGCCGTCTTGGCTCGCGACGCCGGGCAGTGCGTCGGGGCCGTCCGCGGGGCCGACGTCGTAGCCGTGCTCGCGCAGCGCCTGCAGCAGGCGGACCGCGCTGACCGGCGTGTCCAGGCCGACCGCGTTGCCGATCCGGGAATGCTTGGTCGGGTAGGCCGAGAGCATCAGTGCCAGGCGCTTTTCCTGCGGTGGCACGTGCCGCAACGTTGCGTGCCGGACCGCGATGCCGGCAACCCTGGCCGCGCGTTCGCGGTCGGCCACGTAGACCGGCAGACCCTCGGCGTCGTTCTCCTTGAAGGAGAACGGCACGGTGATCAGGCGGCCGTCGAACTCGGGCACGGCGACCTGCGTGGCCATGTCCAGCGGCGACAGGCCCTCGTCGTTGTCCTCCCAGGCGGCGCGGGTGCTGGTCAGGCACAGCCCCTGCAGGATCGGGATGTCGAGTTCGGCGAGCGCGCCGACGTCCCACGCCTCGTCGTCACCGCCGGCGGAGGCGGTGGCGGGTTTCGTGCCTCCCGCGGCGAGCACCGTGACGATCAGCGCGTCCGCCCGGCCGAGCTGCTCCAGCAGCTGGGCGTCGGGCGCTCGCAGGGAGGCGCAGAACAGCGGGAGGGCTTGGCCTCCGGCGTCTTCGATGGCCTCGCACAGCGCGTGCGCGAACGCGGTGTTGCCCGCCATGTGGTGCGCGCGGTAGTAGAGCACAGCGACGGTCGGTCCTTCGGTGCGCCGCGGTGTCCGCTCCAGCACACCCCAGGTCGGCGTTTCCGCCGGCGGCTCGAAGCCGTGCCCGGTGAGCAGGATCGTGTCGGACAGGAAGCGGTGCAGCTCCGCCAGGTTGTCCGGGCCGCCGTGGGCGAGGTAGCGGTGCGCTTCGGCGCACACCCCGCTCGGCACGGTCGAGCATTCCATCAGTTCCGCGTCCGGGGCCTGTTCGCCGCCGAGCACGATCACCGGGCGCGGGCCCGCGAGCAGGGCGTCCAGGCCCTCTTCCCAGGCCCGGCGGCCGCCGAGCAGTCGCACGACGACGAGGTCGACGTCCTCCAGCAGCGGCGGCAGGTCGTCCACGCCCAGCCGCGCCGGGTTGCCGAGCCGGTACTCGGCGTCGGCGGCCCTCGCGCTGAGCAGATCTGTGTCCGAAGTGGACAGAAGTAGGATCATGCGGATCGCTCCTCGGCGTGGCGAACGGCGTCGCTGGGCCTGGGCGCGCGTGCGCGGCGCATGACGGCACCTCTCTCGGGGTCCTCGCCCCGGTTCGTAGGTCGCGGCGACCGGAGTCTCCTGGCTCCCGGATCAGCGCTCGCTCCGTCTTCCCGTCCAGTTCGGACAGTGACTTCCTGGAGTCCGCTCCCCGGTGACAGTGGCGGGACCGCGCCGGATTCGCACCGGCTTCCTCCGCATGTCGCCGCTGAATGCTGCGACCACTCTTCGCAACGAGGCGATCTTACGTCAAGCGGCGCGGGCATGACGCGCGTCGCACCGCTCTTGGTTTGCGTCCGCAACTACCGAGGTCCGTAGTATCACCCGCGTGTTGCACAGAGCCAGACCAGAACGGGACGCGTGTCCCGGCGCGCTGCGGGTGCACGAGGCAGCCGACGGTGGGCTGGCCCGGATCCGCGTCCCAGGCGGCGTGCTCACGCCGTCCCAGGTTCGAGCGATCGCGGCGGCCGCGGCCCTCGGCGACGGTGGTGTGGAGCTCACTTCGCGGGCGAACGTGCAGGTGCGCGGCCTACCCGCGGGAGCGGAGCTGGAACTCGCCGCTCGGCTCCGGGCGGCGGGGTTGCTGCCGTCGGCAACGCACGAGCGGGTCCGCAACATCATCGGCTCGCCCTCCGCAGACGGCCGCGAGCTGGTGGATGTTCGGGCGGTGACCGGAGAACTAGACGCAGCGCTCTGCGCGACGCCGTCGCTGGCGGCCCTGCCCGGGCGTTTCCTGTTCGCCGTCGACGACGGCAGCGCGGACGTCATCTCGCTCGGCGCCGATGTCGGCCTGCTCGCGGAGCGGGCCGGCACCCTGGCGCTGGTGCTCGCCGGCGTGGACTCCGGTGTGCGGGCGACTCCACAACAGGCGGCCGGCGTCGCGATCGCCGCGGCGGAGGCGTTCCTGGCGGAGAAGGCCGCACAGGGCCGCTCTGCGTGGCGGCTGGCCGAGCTCGACGATGGCGCGCGCCGGATCACCGGTCGGCTGTCCGCGACCTTCGACGTCGTCCCGGCCGAGCCGCGGCCGCTGCCGTCGAACCGGCAGAGCACACATGCGCAGGTCGGCAGGGTGGATCGCCGCGACGGAACGGCCGCGGTGGTGGCGGGGGCACCACTGGGCCTCCTGTCGCGGGACCAGCTGGATATCATCACCGCCGCGTCCGACGCCGCGGGTGAACTTCGCCTGACGCCGTGGCGGACCGTCGTCCTGCCCGGTTTGCGGCCGGACGAAGCCGGCCGGTGGATGTCGGACCTCGGTGCGCGCGGTCTGCTCGTCGATCCGTCCTCGGCAGGTGTCGGGGTGACCGCGTGCACTGGTCGTCCCGGGTGCGCGAAGGCGCGGGCCGACGTCCGCGAAGACGCCCGGCGCACGTTGCAAGCCCCGGCCGGCGGCGCTCTGCCGGTGCATTGGTCGGGTTGCGAACGGCGCTGCGGCCGACCACAGGGGCGCGTTGTGGAAGTACTGGCCACCGGTGCCGGCTACGAGGTCGGTCTCGACGAGGAGACACGGGCGTCCGAAGCCGATGCCGACCAGGTATCCGCCGCGCTCGTCGCGGCACGGAGGAAAGTGTGAACGAGAACAACGGGGCGCCCCGCTACCGCGGGGTGCCCGACTACGTCCGGGAAGGGGCGGAGATCTACCGCCGCTCCTTCGCCACGATCCGTGCGGAAGCCGCCCTGAGCGGCCTGCCGCCGGAGGTGGCCGGGGTAGCGGTGCGGATGATCCACGCCTGCGGCATGGTCGACCTGGTCGACGACCTCGCGCACTCTGCGAACGCGGTGATCAACGCGCGCGCCGCGCTCCGCGACGGCGCGCCGGTGCTGTGCGACGCCGCGATGGTCGCAGCCGGCGTGACCCGACGTCGCCTGCCCGCGGACAACGCCGTGATCTGCACGTTGTCCGACGAGCGGGTCCCAGGCCTGGCCCGCGAGCTGGGCACGACGCGCAGCGCCGCGGCGTTGGAGCTGTGGCGCGACCGGTTGGCGGGCTCGGTCGTCGCGATCGGCAACGCCCCGACGGCGCTGTTCCGGCTGCTGGAGATGATCGAGGACGGCGCCCCGAGGCCCGCCGCGGTGCTGGGCCTGCCCGTCGGATTCATCGGTGCCGCGGAATCGAAGGAGGCGTTGGCGGAGCACCCCAGCGGGCTGGAGCACCTGGTGGTGCACGGCCGCCGGGGCGGCAGCGCCATGGCGGTGGCCGCCATCAACGCGATCGCGAGCGAGGAAGAGTGAGCAGCAACGGCAAGGGCACGCTTTTCGGCGTGGGTCTCGGCCCCGGCGACCCGGAGCTGGTGACGGTCAAGGCGGCTCGGCTGATCGAACGGGCCGAGGTGATCGCGTACCACAGCGCCCGGCACGGCCGGAGCATCGCGAGATCCGTCGCCGAGCCGTACCTGCGGCCGGGGCAGATCGAGGAGGCCCTCGTCTACCCGGTGACCACCGAGACCACCGACCACCCGGGCGGCTACCAGGGCGCCATCGACGAGTTCTACGCGGACTGCGCGGCCAGGCTCGCCGCGCACCTCGACGCCGGGCGGGACGTGGTCCTGCTCGCCGAGGGCGACCCGCTCTTCTACGGGTCCTACATGCACATGCACAAGCGGTTGGTGGGCCGCTTCCGGGCCGAGGTCGTCCCCGGCATCACGTCGATCAGCGGCGCCTCGGCTGCGCTGGGGCGCCCGCTGGCCGAACGCGACGAGGTCTTCACCGTGCTGCCGGGCACCCTCCCGCCGGACGTCCTCGCCGAGCGGCTCGCCACGACCGATGCCGCCGCGGTGCTCAAGCTGGGGCGCACCTTCGAAGGCGTGCGGCAGGCGTTCGAGAAGGCCGGACGCGTGGACGAGGCGTGGTACGTCGAGCGCGCGACCACGGATCGGCAGCGCGTCCAGCCGTTCGCGGACGTCGATCCGGACACCGTCCCGTACTTCTCGCTGGCACTGCTGCCCGGACCGGCGAATTCGGACGTCGCAGTCCACGCGACCTCTGCGACGTCTGCGATCGCTGCGGCCGGCGGCGCAGAGCGGGGCGAGGTCGTGGTGGTCGGGCTCGGTCCCGGCGGGCGCGAGTGGGTGACGCCGGAGGCCCAGGCGGAGCTCGCCGCGGCCGACGACCTGGTCGGCTACGCCCCGTACCTCGCCCGGATCCCGGACAACCCGCGGCAGCGCAAGCACGCGTCCGACAACCGGGTGGAGGCGGAACGGGCGGAGTTCGCGCTGGAGCTGGCCAGGCGCGGGTCGCGGGTCGCGGTGGTCTCCTCCGGTGATCCGGGTGTGTTCGCGATGGCCAGCGCGGTGCTGGAGGTCGCGGCGGAGCGCTCGGACGTACCCGTGCGGATCCTGCCTGGCATGACGGCGGCGCAGGCGGTGGCGAGCCGCGTCGGCGCGCCGCTGGGCCACGACTTCTGCGTGCTGTCGCTGTCCGACCGGCTCAAGCCGTGGGAGGTGATCGTCGAGCGGCTGCGCGCCGCGGCCGCCGCTGACCTGGTCATGGCGATCTACAACCCCGCCTCGCGCAGCCGGACCTGGCAGGTCGCGGCCGCCCGGGACGCGGTCCTGGAACACCGCTCGCCCGACACGCCGGTGGTCATCGGCCGGGACGTCGGTGGCCCGGCGGAGAGCATCAAGGTGGTGCACTTGGCCGACCTCGATCCGTCCGATGTGGACATGCGGTGCCTGCTGCTGATCGGCTCGTCGACGACGCGGATCGTCGGCGGCGCCGACGGGCGCGATGTCGTGTTCACGCCGAGGCGCTACCCGGCGTGATCTCGTTGGCGCAGCGCGGAATCGAGCCAGGCGATGGCGTCCTCGACCGTCTCGGCCGATGGCGCGGGAGGCTGGGGTGGTCGCTGGACCACCACCACCGGCAGCCCGAGTTCGCGGGCCGCGGTGAGCTTCGCGCTCGTCATCGAACCGCCGCTGTTCTTGGTGACCACGACGTCGATGCTGTGTTCCCGCAGCAGGGCGAGCTCGTCGCGGACCGTGAACGGCCCGCGGGCGAGCAGCACAGTCGTGTGCGGCGGCAGCGGCGGTTCGGGCGGATCGACGGTCCGAACCAGGAATCGGAGGTCGAGCGCGGCGAAGTGCGCGAGGCCCTGCCGGCCGGTGGTGAGGAAGATCCGTTCGCCCAGCTCCGGCAGCAGCGCCGCGGCCGTCGTCATGGACGGCACCGCCCGCCAGTCGTCACCGGGACCCGGCTGCCAGGCGGGGCGGCACAGCACCAGGATCGGGCAACCCGCGCGATCCGCTGCCGCCACGGCGTTTTCGGTGATCGTGCCGGCGAACGGGTGGGTGGCGTCGACGACCGCGTCGACCTGCTCGCGCCGGAGCCAGTCGGCCAGCCCGTCGGGACCGCCGAAGCCACCGACGCGCACCTCGCCCGGCGGCAGCTGCGGTTCGCGGACCCGACCGGCGAGGGAGGACGTGACGTGCAGGTCTGGCCGCTCGGCGAGCCGCTCGGCGAGCTTCCTGGCTTCGCCGGTGCCACCGAGGAGGAGCACGCGGGTCATCCGACCCGCCTGGTTGTCGTTGCCGTCGTTGCGAACCGCATGAGGAGCATTGTCCCGGTATGAGCGGGCGAGAGGAGGGATCGGGCCTCCGGTACGGCTGGACGACGGGGGCCTGCGCGACGGCGTCGACGGCGGCCGCCTACACGGCGCTGCTGACCGGGACGTTCCCCGATCCCGTCGAGATCGTCCTGCCGAAGGGGCACCGGCCCGCCTTCGCGCTCGCGCGCGAACGGCTGGGTGACGGCTTCGCGACGGCCGGTGTGATCAAGGACGCCGGCGATGATCCCGACGTGACGCACGGCGCTCTCGTGTCGGTCATGGTCAGCCTCGCGGAGCCGGGACAGGGCGTGCTGTTCCGCGCTGGCGAGGGCGTGGGCACCATCACCAAGCCCGGCCTGCCGCTGCCGGTCGGCGAACCGGCGATCAACCCCGTGCCGCGGCAGCTGATCCGCGACGTCGTCGCGCGCGTCGCCGCGGAGCACGGCGGCAGCGGCGACGTCGTCGTCGAGGTGTCCGTCGAGGACGGGGCGGAACTCGCCCGGCACACCTGGAATCCGCGGCTGGGAATCCTCGGCGGACTGTCCATTTTGGGCACCACGGGTGTCGTCGTGCCGTACTCGTGCTCGGCGTGGATCGACAGCATCCGCCGCGGCGTCGACGTCGCGCGGGCGGAAGGGCTGGAGCACGTCGCCGGGTGCACGGGGAGCACCTCGGAGAAGGTCGTCACGGAACTCTACGGCCTGCACGACGAAGCGCTGCTCGACATGGGCGACTTCGCCGGGGCGGTGCTGAAGTACCTGCGGCGGCACCCGGTTCCGCGGCTCACGATCGCGGGCGGCATCGGGAAGATCTCCAAGCTCGCCGACGGGCACATGGACCTGCACTCCAAGCGGTCCCAGGTCGATTTCGCCTCGCTCGCCGGGATCGTCCGCGACGCGGGTGGAAGCGGCGAACTGGTCGGCCGGATCAGGGGCGCCAACACCGCGCTCGAAGCGCTGCAGCACTGCCTCGCCGCGAGCCTCCCGCTCGGCGATCTCATCGCCGACCGGGCGCGGGAGGTCAGCCTCGAAAGCCTGCGCGGGGCACCGGTTTCGGTGGACGTCATCGTCATCGACCGCGCGGGCACCGTCGTCGGCAGGACCGAGGCGGACTAGCGCGCGGGCCGCCGCAATTCGGTGGTGCTCGGAGCGGAAGTCGGGAAGGCTCGCGCGCATGGTTTCGGTATTGCAGAACGTGGCAATCGACTGCGCGGAAGCCTACGAGCTCGCCCGGTTCTGGAGCAGCGTGACCGGCCGTCCGCTGCATCCGGAGTGCGAGCCGGGCGACCCGGAGACCCGAGGTGATGCTGGCCGAGGGGCCGGTGCTGCACTTCAACCAGGTGCCCGAGCCCAAGGAGATCAAGAACCGGATCCACCTGTGCTTGCGCCCTGAGACCTCGCGCGAGCAGGAGGTGGAACGGCTGCTGGGCCTCGGTGCCACCTTCGTCGCCGATCACCGGAACGCCGACGGCTCGGGCTGGGCGGTCCTCGCCGACCCCGAAGGCAACGAATTCTGCGTTCTCCGCAGCGAATCCGAGCGGGCCGCGATGGATTCACGCACCGTCCCGACGGGTGACGCATGATGGCTGCGCACAGCCACTCGCCGAGGTCGAGGGCGGTCGCCTCGCAGCGGACCACGGGTTAGTAGCGCGGCGACGCCCGGTTCCGCGCTCGCCGCGTGGGTTCGCGGTGGTCGAGCGGGACGCGCGCGGCCACCTCATCGCTTGCGGTTGCGGTGCCAGCTGCGGAAAGCTCCGGTGAGGCCGGTACACCTTCCGGGGCAGGAACAGCGGTGCAGCCACCGGCGCGTCCGCTTTCGGTGGACGTCGTCGTCATTGACCGAGCAGTCACCATCGTCGGCCGCATGACCACCGCCACCACCCGAGAGCTCGTCCGGCGAACGCCAAGGGCCCAAGCCCTAGTCGCGGCAGCGGGCGGTGGAGTAGAGGTGGCTGTCGGGGAACTCCGACGCGGTCAGCACCTGGCCCACCACGACGACAGCGGTCCGCACGATGCCCGCGGCGCGCACGCGCTCCGCGATGTCGGAAAGCGTTGCGCGCAGGACGATTTCGTCCGCCCGGCTCGCGTTCGCGACCACGGCCACGGGGCACTCCGGGCCGTAGTTGGGCAGGAGTTCCTCGACGAGCTGCTCGATGCGATTGACCGCGAGGTGCAGCACCATCGTCGCCCGGCTCTGGCCGAGCGTGGCGAGGTCCTCGTGCTCGGGCATCGGTGTCGCGCGCGCGGAAGTGCGGGTGAGCACCACGGTCTGCCCGACGCCCGGCACGGTGAACTCCCGGTTCAGCGAGGCCGCCGCGGCTGCGAACGCCGGCACGCCCGGCACCATTTCGTATGGGACCCCGGCGGCGTCGAGGCGACGCATCTGCTCGGCGACGGCGCTGAACACCGACGGATCCCCGGAGTGCAGCCGTGCCACGTCGAGCCCGGCTTCGTGGGCGGCCAGCATCTCGGCGAGGATGTCGTCCAAGGTCAGCTTCGCAGTGTCCACCAGCTTGGCGTCGTTCGGGCAGTGCGTCAGCAACTCTTCCGGGACCAGGCTGCCCGCGTACAGGCAGACCGGTGACGAGGCGATGACGTCGCGGCCTCGCACGGTGATCAGATCTGCGGCGCCCGGCCCGGCACCCACGAAACGCACCGTCATCGCTTGCTCACCGCCCACTGCGTCACCGGCATCGCCGGCCGCCAGCCGGTGTAGCCACCGATCGGCGCCGCGCGCTCCACCGAGATCCGGACAAGTTCACCGCCGTGGCGGCCGTACCAGTCGGTCACCAGCACCTCCAACTCCAATGTGACCGCGTTGACCACCAGCCGACCGCCTCGTCGCAGGGCGGCCCAGCACGCTTCCAGCACGCCCGGTGCGGTGCCACCGCCACCGATGAAGATCGCGTCGGGCTCGTCCAGCCCGTCCAGCGCGCGTGGTGCGGCTCCGGTGACGACCTGGAGGCCGGGGACGCCCAACGCGCTCGCGTTCGTCGCGATGCGCCGTGCCCGGTCCTCGTGATGCTCGATCGCGATCGCCCGGGAGGACGGATCGCTGCGCATCCACTCGATCGCGATGCTACCGGCGCCGGCACCGACGTCCCACAACAGCTGTCCGGGCGTTGGGGCCAGCCGCGCCAGCGTGATCGCGCGCACGTCGCGCTTGGTGAGCTGCCCGTCGTGCTCGAATGCGTCGTCGGGCAGGCCCGGCGTGCTCGGCAGGGGCATCGCGTCGGGAGCCGGGCGGCATTCGATCGCGATCACGTTGAGCGGACTCACCACCGGCCGATCCCATCCGTCGGCGGTGGAACTCATCCGCTCTTCCTGCGCGCCGCCGAGCTCGGACAGCACGGTCATGTTGCTCGGCCCGTAACCGCGGGCCCGCAGCAGCGCGGCCACGTCGTCTGCGGTGCTGCCGTCGGAACTGAGGACCAGCAACCGGTTTCCCGGCTGAACCCGGGGATGCAGCAGTTCCACCGGCCTGCCGACCAGGCTCACGACGGCCGTCTCCTGCAGCGGCCAGCCCATTCGAGCGCATGCCAGCGACAGCGATGACGGGTGCGCAACGATCCGCACGCGATCCCGGCCCAGCAGCTTCACCAGCGTCGCGCCGATCCCGTAGAACATCGGGTCACCGCTGGCAAGCACGCAGATCGACCGGTCGGCGTGCTCGGCGAGCAGGCCCGGCAACGCCGGCAGCATGGGCGTGGGCCAGGACACCCGTTGTCCGTTCGCCTCGGGCACGAGGTCGAGCTGCCGCGAGCTGCCGAGCAACACATCCGCGGAATTCACGATGTCCTGGGCGTGCGGCGACAGTCCCGCCGCGCCGTCGGCCCCGATGCCCACGACGTGGACGAGCTCCGGCTTCTCCTGGTGAACGGTCACCGCATCACTTCACCACGTCGCCGCTAGAGCGTGCCGAGGACCTTCGTCACGGAGATCTCGATCACCACGCGGGACGGGTTCGCACGGGGTTTCTTGTAGCGCTGCTCGTACCGGGCCTCCGCGTCGGCCACCGCGCCGGGATTGTCCCGAACCACGGCGCGCCCCTGCAGGGTGGACCACCGCCGCCCGTCGACCTGGCAGACAGCGGCGGGCGCCCCATCCGGCCCGGCGGCGAGGATCTGGCGCACCTTGTGCGAGGTGCTCGAAGAGATCACGCGCGCGGTCGCCGTCTCGATGTCGAGGGTCACGCCGACCGGAACCACGTGCGGTGTGCCGTCGCGACGCACCGTTGTCAGCGTGCTCAGGTGCCGTTCCTGCCAGAACTGCAGGAATTCCTCGCTCACGTCGTCCAGCGGCGACTTCTGGCTCACCGGGCTTCCTCCTGCTCGGGGCGTTCGCACAGGTCGCCCCATCGTCCACGAGCATCCGGGGTGACGCGCACCCCGGATGCCGCGCGTCATCCCCGACGTGCTCCGCCGCGGTCGTTGCGGGTGCCGTGAGATCGCCTGCCGCCGCGTCCGGACGGACCGTGCGCGCCGCCGCGGCTGCCGCGATCTCCGTGCGCGCCTTCGGTGCTGCGGCCGCCCTCGCGGCGCCCCTGGCCGTTGCCGTCGAAACCGCGCTCCGCGCGGCGCGGCCCGCGGCTCGCCCTGGGCTCGCCGGTTTCGCGCTCGGTGCGTCGCTTCGCGCCTCGCGGCGCTTCGCCTTGCCTCGTGTTCCTGCTGCGCGGCGCTTCGCGCCGCTTCGGGTCGGCGATGGCGACGCCGTCGGGCTCGCGGGCTCCGGTCAGGCGCGCCAGTTCGGTGTCTTCGGGGCTGACCGTCGTGGTCGTGGCCTTGACGCCGGCCTGGTTCGCCATGGTCCGGAAAGCTTGCTTCTGGTCGTCCGTGACCAGCGTGACCACCGTGCCGGTCGCGCCCGCTCGGGCCGTTCGGCCCGCTCGGTGCAGGTAGTCCTTGGGGTCGGCCGGGGGTTCGACGTGCACCACCAGGCTGACGTCGTCGACGTGGATGCCGCGCGCGGCGACGTTCGTCGCCACCAGGGTCTCGGTCTCGCCGGTCTTGAACTCGTCGAGGATCCGGGTGCGCGCGTTCTGGGCCTTGCCGCCGTGCAGCGCCCCGGCCCGGATTCCGACCGCGCGCAGCTTCTTCGCGAGCCGGTCGGCATGGTGCTTGGTGCGCACGAACATGATCGTGCGGCCTTCGCGGGCCGCGATGCGGGCGAGCACCGCTTGCTTCTCCGCCGCGGACACCAGGAACTGGTGGTGGTCCATGCTGTCCACGCTCGCCGCCGGCGGCGCCAGCGAGTGCACCACCGGGTCGGTCATGTAGCGCTCGACGAGCTTGTCGACGTCGCCGTCCAGCGTCGCGGAGAACAGCAGGCGCTGGCCGTCGGCGGGAACCATGTCGAGCAGTTCCCGGACCTGCGGCAGGAAGCCCATGTCCGCCATCTGGTCGGCCTCGTCGAGAGCGGTCCGCTCCACTTCGGACAGCACGCAGGTGCCCTGGCGCACGTGGTCGGCCAGCCGGCCGGGCGTCGCGACGAGCACGTCCACGCCCCGGCGCAGCGTGTCGGCCTGCCGGGTGAACGAGGTGCCGCCGACGACCTCGCGGACGTAGAGGCCGAGCGCCTTGGCCAGCGGCTTGAGGGCGTCCGTGACCTGCGTGGCCAGTTCGCGGGTCGGCACCAGCACCAGCCCGCGCGGGTGCAGCGGGCGGGCGTTGCCCTGCTGCATCGCCAGCAGCGGCAGGCCGAAGGCGAGCGTCTTGCCGGATCCGGTCTGGCCCCGGCCCAGCACGTCCCGGCCGGTCAACGCGTCCGGGATGGTGGCCGCCTGGATCGGGAAGGCCTCGACCATCCCGCCGTCGGCCAGGGCGCGCACCAGCCGCTGCGGCAGCCCGAGCTGGTCGAAGGGCGCCGGATCGACGGCCGTGATGCCGACCTCGTCGAACAGGCTTCGCTTCGGCGCCTGCGGCTGGGATTGCGGGCGGCGTCGCCGGGGCCGCCGGGACGAGCGCGTGGGTGTGTTGAACGAACTTGATGGCACGAAGAAACTCCCGAGAGGCGGCGCGTCACGGGGAGGCTTCGCGGGGGTCCGCGTGCGATCGCAAGGACGAGCCCGGCGCATTCGCGCCGATAGGTGGATTCCGAGTCCGTCGACTCGTGGGCGGCCGGTGGTTCTCCCGGCCGGGTTCAGCGCCGAGTCTAGCCGATCGCGCGCGGTCACCGGTGGCTGGCGTGCGCGGCGGCCGAACTCGGCGCTGAGACCGCGATCACATCAGATTTCCCGCCGTGGCAAGGAGAACCGCCAGTTCTTCCGGATCCGTCAGGCGCTCGTCGGCGCCGCGGGCGCGAAACCAGCCGGCGATGTTGTCCGCGTCACGTCGCAGGAAGTCGAGCCCCCGCGGATTCGCCGCGAGATCGACCGCCTGCGGCAGGTCGATCAGCATCAGCCTGCCGTCGTGCACGAGCACGTTGTAGGCGGACAGGTCGCCGTGGGTGAAACCCCGCTCGGCCAGCACCACGAGCGCGTCGACGAGTTGCAGCCAGAGCTCGTCGAGCTCGTCCGGCGTCGGTCGCAGCGCCGCGAGCCGCGGGGCCGCCGTGCCGTCGGCGGAGCCCAGGAACTCCAGCAGGACTTCGGTGCCGACGCGCTGCACGGGATACGGCACCGGCGCGCCGGCTTGCCACAGCGACGACAGCACGGCGAATTCGGCCACCGCCCACTGCTGCGCGATCATGCCGCGCCCGAACGAGCTGCGCTGCTGCATCGCCCGCATCTCGCGGGACTTGCGCATTCGCCGGCCTTCCAGATATCCCGCGTCGCGGTGGAACATCCGGTGGTCCATGTCCCGGTACCGCTTCGCCGCGAGCAGGCAGGAGCTCTCACCGGGCACCGACCTGCGCAGCAGGTGCACGTCGGCTTCCTTGCCGGTCTTCAGCACGCCCAGCTCGTGGTCGACCGCGGCCAGCTCGGTCACCAGCCAGGACGGGTGCGGCCCGGGGCCGCGTTCTCCGGTGTCCCATGTGGACCAGCGGTCGGCGCCGCCGGGCAGCGGCTGTGGTTCTGGCTCGTCGCGTAGCGCGGCGAGTCGTTCGCGTTCCTCCTCGGTGAGTCGGCCGCGCCGCATCGGCTCGTCGTCGAAGCCGCGCTTCTTCGGCTGCTTCTGCTTGCGGCTCTTGATCGGCTTCGTGATGCGGATGAAGTCAGGGTCGTACTCGTCGTACGAAGACAAGATCTGGTGCTCCTCAAGCGGGACCTCCGCCGGGCACCGTTGTGTCAGCGCACGCGTGGCGGAGGGATACGGGTTCGGCGGTAGCTGCGCGGAATACGCACGCGCGCGAACATCACAAAGGCCACCATGGCGAACCTCCCTCCGAGCTCCTGCACTGCGTCAACTGGCCGAAGCCAGTCTGATCAATCGACGGCCACCGCCGCAACCGAATTTTCGCGCCCCGAAGGCCTCAGGCCCGGACGACGACGCAGAGCCCGCGGGCGCCCTCGCGTTCCACCTGCAGTCCGGCGTCGTTGGCGACGTCGAGGACGTCTTCGATCGCACCGGGCTCGTCGGGTGCCTGGGCCAGGGCCCGCGCCAGCTTCCCCTTGTGCGACTTGTTGTGGTGGCTGACGACTTTCCGCTTGCCCGTCGCGTCTTCGGACAGCACGCGAACCGCGACGGCGCTCGGCACCTTGGCCAGCGCCGCGTACGCGCCCGACCGCAGGTCGACCACCAGCTCGTCGGCATCGGCCAGCACCGGCTCCAGAACCGGGCGCCACACGCTGCGCAGCGTCCCGAACCCGGGCAGCGCGCTGCCGCCGGACAGGCGGTAGGCGGGGATCGCGTCGGTGCCCCGGACCAGCCCGAACAGCGCCGAGGCGACGGCCAGCCGGGCATCGGCCCGCGCGCGCTCGGCGGTCGGCAGCGACCGGATGTCGAGCGCGTCGTAGAGCACCCCGGTGTAGCGCTCGAGCGCCGGAGCCGTGGGCGAATCCCACAGCTCGGCGTTGCGCTCGACCTCCTCCACCTGGCGCTCCGACAGCCCCAGCGCCGCCAGGCTGGTGGGCACATCACCGGACAAAGTGGACAGTGCCTCGATCAGCTTCCGCCTGGTGGGCGTCAACTCCGGGTGCGACAGGGCGTCCAGATCCAGCGGCGCGCCCTCGCCACCGGCGGCCTTGGTCTCCGAAGGAGGAAGCAGAACCAACACCCCACCAGGCTAAGCGGTGCGCCCCGGCCGCCCGGCCCGGCGGGTCAGGCGGGGGAGAGGGTGCGGTCGGTGGTGGCCGGCAGCGCGGACAGGCCGTGGATGATCGACGTCGGACGGCGCACCACCGCGCCCGCCCGGCGGAGCCCGGGCAGGCGGGTCGCCAGGCAGCGGAACGCGATCTCGGCCTCCATCCGGGCCAGCGGCGCGCCCAGGCAGTAGTGGATGCCCGAGGAGAACGCGAGGTGATCGGCCCGGTCCGGACGGGTGATGTCGAACCGGTCCGGGTCGTCGTGCACCGCCGGGTCCCGCCCGGCCGACGCCAGCACCGCCAGCACCGGCGTGTCCACCCGCAGCCGGCGACCGGCCAGCTCCACCGGCTCGTGCGCGATCCGCATCGTCACCTGAACGGGTGGATCCCAGCGCAGCGTCTCGTCGACCACGGCCGATGCCATGCCCGGATCCGCGCGCAGCAGATCCCACTGCTCCGGGTGCTCCAGCAGCGCGAGGGTGCCGTTGCCGATCAGGTTGACCGTCGTCTCGAAACCGGCGACCAGCAGCACGTCGCACAGCTGCACCAGCTCGGCGCCGGTCAGCTTGTCCTCGTCGAGGGCCGCGACCAGGTCGCTGACGATGTCCTCACCGGGCTCCGTGCGACGCCGCGCGATCAGCCCGGTGAACAGCGTGTCGAGCTCGCCGAAGGACTCCCGCATCTGCCGGAGCTGGCGGGCCGAGCGGACGCCGTCCAGCGCCCCGGCCAGCACCGTGCCGTGGTGCGCCAGCCGCTGGGCGTCCAGCGGCGGCAGCCCGAGCAGCTCGCAGATCACCCGGATCGGCAGCGGGCCGGCGAAGTCCCGGACCACGTCGAACTCGCGGCGCTCGGCCGCCTGGTCCAGCAGGTCGTGGGCGATCTGCTCGATGCGCTCGCGGTAGGTCTCCAGGCGGCGCGGCCGGAAGGCCGGGGCGGCGAGCTTGCGCAACCGGGAATGGTCGGGTGGATCGAGCTCCAGCAGCGAGAGCTGCAGGTCGACCGCGGCGGCCGTCGGATCGCCGTAGGAGCCGTCGCTGGTGCGCACGCCGAACCGCCGGTCCCGCAGCACCTCGTCGCACAGCTGGTGGGTGGTCGCGACCAGTACCCCGAGCCTGCTGCGCACCAGCGGCCCCTGCTCGCGCATCTCCCGGTAGAGCGGGTACGGATCATCCCGCCACGGGGCGTGCAGCAGGCGCGCCATCGGGTCGCCGCGCACGGCGAAGAGCCAGGTCAGCGCCCCTTGTGCGAGCAGTCGCGCGCGGAGGTTGAACTCCGCTAATCGGCCGTGGTCGCTGCGGGCCTGCTGAGCGGACATCGGACCCCCTACGTGAAACGGACACCTACTTCGAGGTAACCGCACGCATGGCGACCCGACAATGGGCCAACCGGATCAGTGCCCGCTGGCCACGCAGAACTCGTTGCCCTCCGGGTCCTGGAGCACGGTCCACTGCAAGCCGCCGGGCGCCTCGTGCTCGCCCAGCTCCGTGGCGCCCAGCTCGACGAGGCGGCGCACCTCGGCCCGCCGGTCGGTGGTGCCCAGGTCCACGTGGACCCGGTTCTTCCCGGCACGCGGCTCGGCCACCTGCTGCAACCCGAGCGCCACCCCGCCCTCCTGGTTCGCGGCGAGCATCACGAACTCGCCGACGTCGAGGACGACGGACGTGTCCAGGGCCTGCGTCCAGAACTCCGCCAGCTTCCGGGGCGATGCGCAGTCGATCGTCACCATGCCGATACTCAGTGCCATGGCGCGGAAGATAGGCGCCGACCCCGACAGCCGCCGGGCGACGCGGGTAATCCGCTGGTGGTGACCCGGGGGTGGGTCGCTACCCTGCGGTTGACGAATCAGGCCGGACGAGGAGCTAGTAGCCGTGATCACGAGGATGTCGACGTTGTTCCTGCGTACCCTGCGCGAGGATCCGGCCGACGCCGAGGTGCCGAGCCACAAGCTGCTCGTCCGCGCCGGCTACGTCCGCCGGATCGCGCCGGGCATCTACTCGTGGCTGCCGCTGGGCCTGCGGGTGCTGCGCAAGATCGAGGAGATCGTGCGCGAGGAGATGAACGGGATCGGCGCGCAGGAGATCCACTTCCCCGCGCTGCTGCCGAAGGAGCCCTACGAGGCGACCAACCGCTGGACCGAGTACGGCCCGAACCTGTTCCGGTTGAAGGACCGCAAGGGTGGCGACTACCTGCTCGGCCCGACGCACGAGGAGCTGTTCGCACTCACCGTCAAGGGCGAGTACAGCTCCTACAAGGACTACCCGGTCATGCTGTACCAGATCCAGACCAAGTACCGGGACGAGGAGCGGCCCCGCGCCGGCATCCTGCGCGGCCGCGAGTTCGTGATGAAGGACTCGTACTCCTTCGACCTGGACGACGAGGGCCTGGCCGCCTCCTACCAGCTGCACCGCGACGCCTACATCCGGATCTTCGACCGGGTCGGGCTGCGCTACGTGATCGTCGCGGCCACCTCCGGCGCGATGGGCGGTTCGGCGTCCGAGGAGTTCCTGGCGGAGAGCGAGACCGGTGAGGACACCTTCGTCCGCAGCACCGAGTCGGGCTTCGCCGCCAACGTCGAGGCCGTGGTCACCCCGGCGCTGGCCGCCGAGCCGGTCGAGGGCAAGCCGGCCGCCGAGGTCCACCACACGCCGAGCACGCCGACCATCGAGACCCTGGTCGACTTCCTCAACGCCAACACCGACCGCAAGTTCACCGCGGCCGACACGCTGAAGAACGTGCTGGTCAAGACCCGGCAGCCGGGTTCGCCGGACTGGGAGCTGCTGGCCGTGGGCCTGCCCGGGGACCGCGAGGTCGACATGAAGCGGCTGGAGGCCTCGCTGGAGCCCGCCGAGGTGGCGCTGCTGGAAGAGCCCGACTTCGCCGCCAACCCGTTCCTGGTCAAGGGCTACATCGGCCCGAAGGCGCTGCAGGACAACGGCGTTCGCTACCTGGTCGACCCGCGCGTGGTGACCGGGACGGCGTGGGTCACCGGCGCCGACAAGACCGACCACCACGTGGTGGACCTGCTGTGCGGCCGGGACTTCACCCCGGACGGCACCATCGAGGCCGCCGAGGTCCGCGAGGGCGACCCGTCGCCGGACGGCCAGGGCACCCTGGTCGCCGCGCGCGGCATCGAGATCGGCCACATCTTCCAGCTGGGCCGCAAGTACGCCGACGCGTTCTCGCTGGACGCGCTCGGCCAGGACGGCAAGCCGAAGCGCATCACCATGGGCTCCTACGGCGTCGGGGTGTCGCGGCTGGTGGCCGCGATCGCCGAGCAGAGCCACGACGAGGTCGGCCTGGTGTGGCCGCGCGAGGTGGCGCCCGCCGACGTGCACGTGGTGATCGCGGGCAAGGACGAGAGCATCCGGGAGCGCGGCGAGGCCATCGCGGCCGAGCTCGACGCGGCCGGCGTGCAGGTGATCCTGGACGACCGGACGGTGTCGCCGGGCGTGAAGTTCGCCGACTCCGAGCTGGTCGGGGTGCCGACGATCCTGGTGGTGGGCAAGGGCCTGACCAGGGGCGTCGTCGAGGTCCGCGACCGGCGCTCTGGCGAGCGCGCGGAGATCGAGGCGGACAACGCGGTGCAGCACCTCATCGACGTCGTCCGCGGCTGAGAAACCCGCTTTCGCTGATAACCTGCAGGAACGTTGCTCTGGAGCCGTGGGTCAGGACAGCGCGGTGAGCACCGCGTCGGTGTCTGCGAGGTTCGGCAGGACCGCGTGGGCGCCCGCAGCGCGGAGGTCGTCCTCGCTGCTGGAACCGGTGGCGACGCCGACCGCGACCGCGCCGAAGCGCAGCGCACCCGCGACGTCGTGCGGCGTGTCGCCGACGACCACGACGGAGTCGGGGGAGATCGGCTTGCCGTGGCGGTCTTCGGCCTTCCCCACGGAGTCCGAGATCAGGTCGTGGCGGTGCACCGAGGCCGCGCCGAAGCCGCCGATCTCGAAGTCGACGTGGTGGTGCAGGCCGAAGGATTCGAGCTTGTGGAAGGCGACCTCCGCGAGGTTCCCGGTCACCAGCGTCTGCGTGAACCGCGGTTCCGCCGCCAGCGCCGTCAGCGCCCGGGCCGCTCCGGGCAGCGCGCTGCCGCGCTGCGAGAGCTCGTCGCGCGTGTCGGCGACCGCGCTGGTCAGCGCCTCGAACATGGCCGCGATCGTGGGCTCGTCCGGGGTGCTGCCGTGGATCTCCAGCACGTCGGTGGTGATCGCCAGCTCGGTGCGGCCGGCGGTGTCCGGCATGCGGTGCAGCGCCTTGCCGGTCACGTCCGCGAGCGCGCGGCGGTACCAGCGGGAGCCGAAGCCCCGGGCGTCGATCAGGGTCAGGTCGATGTCCCACAGCACGAGTCGCGTCACCGCACCATCCTGCCAGTCCGACCGGCCGGGGCGGGACGTCCGTTCTGCCGGGAACCGCGGGCTCAGGAGGCGAGGTCGCGGCGGGCGGTCTCGGTGACCATCGACATGCCCAGCACCGTCAGCGCCAGGCAGCAGATCAGCATGATCGCCACCGGCATCGCCGAATGCGTCGCCCGCAGCAGCGCCGTGCCGATCAGCGGCGCTGCGGCGCCGGCGATCACCGTGGCGGCCTGATATCCCAGCGACACCCCGGAATACCGCACCGAGGTGCCGAAGAGTTCGGCGTAGAAGGCGGATTGCGCGCCGGTCAGCGTGCCGTGCAGCAGCAGGCCGACCGCCACCGCCAGGAACACCAGCGTCGGATCGTGGCTCGCGACCAGCGGGAAGAAGATCGTCGTCCACAGTGCACACCCGATGGCGGCGGTGATCGCCACCGGGCGGCGGCCGAGCCGGTCGGACAACGCCCCGCCGGCGAGCATCGCCAACGCCTGCACGAGAGAACCGATGGTCACCGCGGTGGCCGTGATCGCCGTGGGAAGCCCGATGCTGCCCGCGTAGACCAGCAGGAAGATGGTGAACACGTAGAAGGCCGCGTTCTCGCCCGTGCGCGCCGCGAACACCGCGAACACCGCCCGCGGATACCGGCTCAGTGCTTCGAGCACCGGCGCCTGCTCCTCGCGGCCCTCCTCGGCGACGGCCTGGAACAGCGGCGACTCGGCCACCCGCAGCCGTACCCACAACCCGATGACGACCAGCAGGATCGACGCCAGGAACGGGATCCGCCAGCCCCACGCCGAGTACTGCGCGCCGGCCGTTCCGGCCGCCATCGCGGCCAGAGCGCCCGTGGCGAGCAGGTTGCCCAGCGGCCCGCCGGTCTGCGGCCACGCGGTCCAGAAGCCACGCCGCTCGCGCGGCCCGTGCTCGGCCACCAGCAGCACCGCGCCGCCGAACTCGCCGCCGAGCGCGAAGCCCTGCACCAGCCGCAGCAGCGTCAGCAGCAGCGGCGCCGCGATCCCGATCTGCTGGTAGCCCGGCAGCACGCCGATCAGCACCGATGCGGAGCCCATCAGGACCAGGCTGATCACCAGCAGCCGCTTGCGGCCGATCCGGTCGCCGAAGTGCCCGAACACCAGGCCGCCCAGCGGCCGGGCGGCGAACCCGACGGCGTAGGTGACCAGCGCCAGCAGCACGCCGAGCAGCCCGCCGGAATGCGGGAAGAAGACCGGGCCGAACACGGTGGCCGCGGCGGCCCCGTACAGGAAGAAGTCGTAGAACTCGACGGTGGTCCCGACCACGCCCGCGGACACCACGCGGGCCAGGCGGCGAGTTCCCCCAGCTGTTGTCGTCACGGTCGCAAAGAGTGCTCGCGCGACCACGCCCCGCGCAAGATCCCGGCTCGAAGTTGCCTCGTCCGCAATGCCATTGGAATCAAACCTCCGATTCCAATGAGGTTTTTCCAACCTCGTTTTGGGTGGCGGTGCGGGTAGCGGAACCTCAGACGCTCCCTGGACTGTGGGTGCCCCTCCTTATGTATGTCCAATACGCGGCGGAGGGGCACGGCCTCGCAGGGAGCCCAAGGGCGGGCATTGTCTGAGAACCCGCGGCGGTGCCAGTTGCGGGGGTGGGCCCGAAAGCGCCTCCGGCGCTTGGCGGCAGCGTGCGCGGTCACGGCACGTCGGGCGCCGCAGTCACAGCCGCTCCAGGATGAAAAAGGCTCAATGGAAATCGCGGCCGGGATCAGCCGGGCAGGAAGCTCAGGCGGACCCGGCGGACCGGATTGTCCACATTGGTGTCCACCAGGCACACCGACTGCCAGGTGCCCAGCGCCATCTCGCCGCCCAGCACCGGGATCGACGCGTAGGGCGGGACGAACGCGGGCAGCACGTGGTCCCGGCCGTGGCCCCGCGAGCCGTGCCGGTGCCGCCAGCGGTCGTCGGCGGGCAGCAGGTCCCGCAGCGCGGCGAGCAGGTCGTCGTCGCTGCCCGCGCCGGTCTCGATGATCGCCAGCCCGGCGGTCGCGTGCGGCACCCAGACGTTGAGCAGTCCGTCGCGGGCCCGGGCCGAACGCAGGAACCGCTCGCACTCCGCGCCCAGGTCGTAGACGACCTCCACGGAACCGGTCCGGACCTCGATCTCCTCGCTGTGCATGGGTTCAACCGTAGGCAGCGGTACCGGAACCGGCCCGGCCGGTGCGAGGATGCCGCCATGCGTGAGGCATTCGGTGCGCGGTTCGACGTCCCGGACGGTTATCTCAACACCGCGAGCATCGGCATCCCGCCCGCCGACGCGGCCCGCGCGGTCGCCGAATCGGTGGCGCGCTGGGGGAGCGGCCGCGATCTGCCGGAGGACTTCGAGCCGGCGGTGGCCGCCGCGCGGGCGTCGTTCGCGGGGCTGGTCGGCACCACGGCGGACCGGGTGGCGATCGGAACCACCGCCTCCCAGCTCGTCGGCCTGGTCGCGGCGAGCCTCCCGGCGGGGACTCGCGTGCTGGTCGCCGAGAACGAGTTCACCAGCGTCGTCTTCCCGTTCGCCGCGCAGCCGGACGTGCGGGTGACCGAGGTGCCGCTGGCCGAGATCGCCGAGCACGCCGCCGACCACGACCTGGTCGCGGTCAGCGCGGTGCAGTCCAGCGACGGCCGGATCGTCGACCTCGACGCCCTCCGGCGGATCACCGCCGCGGGTTCGACGCGGGTGCTGATCGACGTCACGCAGGCGCTGGGCTGGCTGCCGGTGCGGCTCGACTGGGCCGACTGGGTCGTCGGCGCGGCCTACAAGTGGCTGTTGTCGCCGCGCGGCGCCGCCTGGCTGGCGGTGCACCCGGATGCGCCCGAGATCGTGCCGAACAGCGCGAACTGGTACGCCGGGCAGGACCCGTGGAGCACCACCTACGGCCTGCCGCTGCGGCTGGCCGGCGGCGCCCGCGCGCTCGACCTCTCGCCGACGTGGTTCGCGCAGGTCGGGGCGGCGGTGGCGATGGAATGGCTGGCCGGGCTCGACATGGCCGCGGTCGCCGCGCACTGCGTCGGGCTGGCCGACGAGTTCAGCGCGGCGCTGGGCCTGCCCGCCGCCGGATCCGCGATCGTCTCGGTGCAGGCGCCGGACGCCGTGTCGAAGCTCACCACGGCCGGGATCACCTGCGCGGCGCGAGCGGGCCGGGCACGCCTGTCGTTCCACCTCTACAACACCGCCGCCGACGTCGAGCGCGCGGTGCGTGCGCTGCGATGACCATCCGGGGTGTCCGACTCGTAATCAGCGCCCGCTACGGTTGGTGCTCGTGCCGGACCGACGAGGTGTGCCCGAAGAGATGACGGGAGCACAAGCCAACACGCAGCGCGAAACCACGCCGCTGCGGCGCGACAACTCGCAGATCAGACCGGATCGCGCTCCGGCGCCGCCTCCAGAAGAGGCCACCCGGCCGGCGTTCGCTCCGCCGCCCCGCCGCGATCCGCCGCCGGTGGTGCAGCCGCCGCAGGCGCACCAGCCGACGAGCCGGCAGGCGCCGGTGGCGCAGCCGCAAGCGCAGCCGGAGCCGCCACCGCGCCGAGTCACGCCGACCGGCTGGCTGTTGCGCGGGCTCGGGCTCGTCGCGATCTCGGTGCTGTCCGGGCTGATCTGGCTGACGATCAAGCCGGACAGCGAGGACGAGGCCGCGCCGCCACCGGAGGTGCCGCGCTACGAGTTCGTCCCGATCCACCGCGAAGAGGCCTTCCAGGGCTGCCAGAGCGTCTCCACGTCCAAGATCAAGAACTTCTTCCAGAAGCAGGAGTGCACGCACCTCACGCGGGCGCTCTACAGCACCAAGCTGCCCGACGGCACCCGGGTGCTGACCTCGCTGGTCACCGTCCTGATGCCGGACGCGGGCGCCGCGCAGCAGCTCAACGACCTGACCACCAAGGACGGCACGGGCAACATCCGGGACCTGGTCGACGACGGCCGGGACGGCACCAAGGGCATGCCCGCGCTGGACGACGACGCGTACGCCTCGGGCCGCCAGGACCGGCTGGTGGTGATCGGCGACTCGGCCTACTTCGACAAGAACACGCCGAACAAGGACCCGGCGCTGCTCGACGTCACCAAAGAAGTCCTGAAGCTCGGCTGGCCGCAGGAGCAGACCCCGCGCTGATCGCGGCGGCCGAGGTCAGGGCTGGCCGGGGAAGGGCTTGGCGGCCGGTTGCGTGCCGATGGTGAGCCGCCACCGGGTGGCCCGGACGGCAGCGGTGGTGAGGCCGTCGAGCGCGGTGCCGCGCAACGCGGCCTCCTCGGCGCTGGTGTTCTCCAGCACCGACCGCCAGCCGATCTCGCAGTCGCTCTCCGCCTTCACCAGCAGCCCGATCGCCGCCTTCTGGTCGCCTACCGGCTCCCCGATGTCGTACGCCGGCTGCGCCGCCGGCGGCGTCTGCTGCGCTTCGCGGATCACCCGCTCCGCGGTGTCGCGCAGCCTCCGGTGCTGCTCCATCGCGTCGCCGATCGCGCTGCGCACGCGGGGCTCGCTCACGAACGCGCTCGCCAGCCCGTACACCCACACCGCCGCGTGCTCCGCGCTCAACGCGCTGCGCAGCGCGTTGCCGGCCTCTTCCGAAAGCTCCGTCATCCGAGCACCTCCCGCAGGCTCGCGCAGCTCGCCGCGACCGATCCCAGCAGCCCGGCGCGGTAGGCCTCCAGCCCGGGCATCAGCTGGGCCGCCCTGTCCTGCGCGCCGGTCAGCGCATCGCGCAGCGCCTTCGTCGCCACGCTAGCCGAGGCCGGTGCCTGCTGCGGCGCCGGATCGGGCACCGACGGCGGGTCTTCCGGATCGCGCGGGTTGACCCGGTCGACCTCGCGCTGCATCGCGTCGGCGTGCTCGGCGCGCACGGCGGCGATCTCGCCGGCGGCGTCGGCCAGGCCCGAATGCGCCTGCGCGATCGCCTTCGCCAGCTGGGCGTCGGATTTCGCCGCGGCCGCCAGCGCCACCAGCGGGTCGGGCTCGTCGGGTGCAGAGCTGCACGCAGTGGTCAGCGCGGCGGCCGCCGGAACTGCCGCGAACAGCCGCAGCACGCTCCGCCGCCCCAGCACCGACCTGGCTTGCGAGGGGGATTCCACGTCGGCCTATCCTGCCAGGCGATCACCCGGCCGGACGCCCGGGCATCGCCCCCGGTGATCGGCACGATCCGCCGATCGTAGGGGTCCCATGCCGCGCTCGGGTGCGGGTGGACGCGATACCCTGGGCGACCGCGGCCGGCACGGACAGCACTGGTCGTGAACGTCCCGCGCGCCGACCCGGCCGCGAGACCCCGTGCCGCGATGTTTCCAGGTCTGCTCCAGACCCCGATCGGATTTTAGGGAGTGCCAACGTGTCCAGCCCGCCGCGCGGTGCGATCACCGCGCAGCTGGAGCCCGTCGTAGCCGAGGCCGTGGCTAGATCGGGCTTCGACCTCGAGGAGTTCGACGTGCAGCAGGCCGGCCGCCGCCGGCTGATCAAGGTCGTCATCGACTCCGACGACGGCGTCGGGCTCGACGAGATCTCCGACGTCAGTCGCGCGGTGTCGGAGGTGCTGGACGCGCACGAGCACGTCCTGGCCGGCTCCTACACGGTCGAGGTCACCTCGCCGGGCGTGGACCGGCCGCTGACCCGCGTGCGGCACTGGCGTCGCGCCCGCTACCGGCTGGTCAAGATCCGGTTCGCCGACGGCGAGAAGTTGGTGGCGCGGGTCGGAGAAGCCGATGATGAAGGCGTCACGGTGCTGGTCGGCGGCGACCTGCGCCGGGTGGCCTACCGTGATGTCGAACGCGCGGTGGTGGAGGTGGAGTTCCAGCAGCCACCGGCGGAGGATTTGGTCAAGCTGGAGCGGGCTGCGAGCGGCGTTTCCCAAGAGGGGGACGACCGGGAAGACACGGAGGAGTCGAGGTGAACGTCGACATCGCGGCGCTGCGGGCGATCGAACGCGACAAGGACATCCCGTTCGAGACGGTCCTGGAAGCGATCGAATCGGCACTGCTCACCGCATACCGCCACACCGAGGGGCACCAGCCGCACGCGCGGGTGGAGGTGGACCGCAAGACCGGTGTCGTGCGGGTCATCGCGCACACCCTGGCCGCCGACGGCAGCGTGCAGGAGGAATGGGACGACACCCCGGAGGGGTTCGGGCGCATCGCGGCGACCACCGCGCGGCAGGTCATCCTGCAGCGGCTGCGCGACGCCGAGCACGAGCGGACCTTCGGCGAGTTCTCCGCCAAGGAGGGCGAGATCCTCGGCGGTGTCATCCAGCGCGACGCCCGCGCCAACTCGCGCGGCATGGTCATCGTGTCGGTCGGGGACAGCGAAGGCGTGATCCCCGCCGCAGAGCAGGTGCCCAGCGAGAACTACGAGCACGGCACCCGGATCAAGTGCTACGTCGTCGGAGTGTCCCGGAGCGCGCGCGGGCCGCAGATCACGCTGTCCCGCACGCACCCGAACCTGGTGCGGCGGCTGTTCGCGCTGGAGGTTCCGGAGATCGCCGACGGCACCGTGGAGATCCCCGCGGTGGCGCGGGAGGCCGGGCACCGCTCCAAGATCGCGGTGCGCTCGACGGTCAGCGGCGTCAACGCCAAGGGCGCCTGCATCGGGCCGATGGGCTCGCGGGTGCGCAACGTGATGAGCGAGCTGGGCGGCGAGAAGATCGACATCATCGACTACTCGGACGACCCGGCGACCTTCGTCGGCAACGCGCTGTCGCCGGCCAAGGTAGTCTCGGTGGAGGTCGTCGACGAACGCACCAAGACCGCGCGGGTGGTCGTGCCGGACTTCCAGCTGTCGCTGGCGATCGGCAAGGAAGGCCAGAACGCCCGGCTGGCGGCGCGGCTGACCGGCTGGCGGATCGACATCCGCAGCGATGCCGACCCGGGCGCGTCGGCCACTTCGGCGGCTCATCCCCCGGCGCAGGAGTCCGGTCTGGACCCCGCGGTGGAGGGTCTGCCGACCGTGGGTTCGGCCGAGTAATGTCGTCGGGTTAGAATCAGAGGAGGTTCGACGCGAAGGGAGCGACAATCCGCACAAGTGTGTCCGGCGAGCATGGCGCAAGCCGTGGGCCGGTTCGTACCTGCGTGGGATGTCGGGCCCGAACGTCATCCTCTGAGCTGCTGCGTGTGGTGGCTGAGGTCGGTCGGGCGGGTCCCGTCGCTGTTCCCGATCCACGACGTCGGCAACCGGGCCGGGGAGCATGGCTGCACCCCGATCCGGCGTGTCTTCGTCTGGCCGAGCGGCGCCGGGCTTTTCCGCGTGCACTCCGTGTGCCGGGAGCCCTGGACACCTCAGCCGTGCAGGCCCACCTGGGTGCCGGGCAACCGCAGCCGGCGGCTCAAGACATGACCGACGCGGGATTCGTCCCGCGCCAGGCAACTGAAGGAAAGCAGGTCGACCCGTCATGAATCAGCCGTGAAGCTGAAGCCATGAACGCGCATCGGCGATAGGACGAGGTCGAGCGGGACTGCCGCCCGGCCTCACCCAGATGAGGAGAGCAGTGGCAGGCAAGGCCCGCGTACATGAGCTCGCCAAAGAGCTCGGTGTTACCAGCAAGGAAGTTCTGAACAAGCTCGCCGAGCAGGGCGAGTACGTGAAGTCTGCGTCGTCCACCGTGGAAGCCCCGGTGGCCCGCAGGCTGCGCGACGCGCTCGCCAAGCCCTCGGCGTCGAAGAAGAGCGACGCCAGTGGCGGCGGCAAGCCCGCTCCGGCAGAGCCCAGGCCGTCCCGCGCCGAAGCGGCGGCGCCGAAGCCTGGACCCAAGCCCGGCCCGCGCCCCGAGGGGCCGGCCGGTGATCGTCCCAAGCCCGGCCCAAAGCCGGGTCCGAAGCCGACTCCCAAGCCCGAGCCCGAGCCCGAGCCCGAGGTCAAGCCGGCCGAGCCGGCCCCCGCCTCGGCCCCGGTGGCCAAGGCCGAGCCGCGTCCGGCGGCCGGCCCCAAGCCGGGCCCGAAGCCCAGCCCGAAGCAGGGCGGCGACGGCGACGCCGGCGTGGTTCCGGCGCGCCCGAAGGCGCCCAAGCCGGGCCCGCGGCAGCCGCGCGTCGGCAACAACCCGTTCGGCGTCGGCAGCGGAGCACCGCAGCAGCGGCCGCCGCGGCCGGGCCCGGGTGGCCAGCGTCAGGGCGGCGGGCAGGGCCCCGGCCGCCAGCACGGTGGTCCCGGTGGCCAGCGTCAGGGCGGCGGTCAGGGTGCCGGCACGGCTCCGGCCGCGGGCAACGCGCCGCGCGGTGACGGTGGCTCGCGCCCGAACCCGGGCATGATGCCGCCTCGCCCGAACCCCGGCATGATGCCGCCCCGTCCGCCGCGCAGCGGTGGCGGTCCCGGCGGCGGCCGCGGTGGTGGCGGCGGCGGCCGTGGCGGACCGGGCGGCGGCGGTCGTCCCGGTGGCGGCGGTGGCGGCGGTCGTCCCGGTGGGGGCGGCGGCGGCTTCCGCGGTGGCGGTGGCGGCGGCGCGCCGAGCGGTGCTCCGGCCGGCGGTGGCTTCCGCGGTCGTCCCGGCGGCGGTGGCCGTCCGGGCGGTCCCGGTGGTCGCGGCGGTGCGGCCGGTGCGTTCGGTCGTCCCGGCGGGCCCGCGAAGCGCGGTCGCAAGTCGAAGCGGCAGAAGCGCCAGGAGTACATGGAGAACATGCAGGCGCCGTCGGTCGGCGGCGTCCGCCTCCCGCGCGGTGGCGGCGAGACCATTCGCCTGCGCCGCGGTGCTTCGCTGACCGACTTCGCCGAGAAGATCAACGCCAACCCGGCCTCGCTGGTGCAGGCGATGTTCCACCTCGGTGAGATGGTCACCGCGACCCAGTCCGTCTCCGACGAGGTGCTGGAGCTCCTCGGCCAGGAGATGAACTACAAGATCGAGATGGTCAGTCCGGAGGACGAGGACCGGGAGCTGCTGCAGTCGTTCGACATCAGCTACGGCGACCCGGGCAGCTCCGAGGACGAGCTGGCGGCGCGGCCGCCGGTGGTGACCGTCATGGGTCACGTCGACCACGGTAAGACGCGGCTGCTGGACACCATCCGCAAGACGAACGTGCAGGCGGGCGAGGCCGGCGGCATCACCCAGCACATCGGTGCCTACCAGGTCCTCACCGAACTGGAAGGCAACGAGCGGCCGATCACGTTCATCGACACCCCGGGTCACGAGGCGTTCACCGCCATGCGTGCCCGCGGTGCCAAGTCGACCGACATCGCCGTGCTGGTGGTGGCCGCCGACGACGGCGTCATGCCGCAGACGGTGGAGGCGATCAACCACGCCCAGGCCGCCGGTGTGCCGATCGTGGTCGCGGTGAACAAGATCGACGTCGAGGGTGCGAACCCGGCGAAGATCCGCCAGCAGCTCACCGAGTACAACCTCGTGGCCGAGGAGTACGGCGGCGAAACCATGTTCGTCGACATCTCGGCGAAGCAAGGCACCAACATCGACAACCTGCTCGAGGCGATCCTGCTCACCGCAGACGCCGCGCTGGACCTGCGGGCCAACCCGCACATGCCCGCCCAGGGTGTGGCGATCGAGGCCCACCTGGACCGCGGTCGCGGTCCGGTGGCCACGGTGCTGGTGCAGCGAGGCACGCTGCGAGTCGGCGACTCGGTGGTGGCCGGCGACGCCTACGGTCGCGTACGCCGGATGATCAACGAGAACGACGAGGACGTCCCCGAGGCGCTGCCGTCGCGGCCGGTGCAGGTCATCGGCTTCACGTCGGTGCCGGGCGCGGGCGACACCTTCCTGGTGGTCGACGAGGACCGGGTTGCCCGGCAGATCGCCGACCGCCGCGGGGCCCGCATCCGCGAGGCGCAGAACGCCGCCAAGCGCAAGCGGGTCAGCCTCGAGGACCTGGACAAGGTGCTCAAGGAGACCAACCAGCTCAACCTGATCATCAAGGGCGACAACTCGGGTACCGTCGAGGCGCTCGAAGAGTCCCTGATGAAGATCGAGGTCGGCGAAGAGGTCGAGCTCCGGGTGATCCACCGCGGCGTCGGTGGCATCAACGAGTCGGACATCAACCTCGCCACCGCGGAGAACACCATCGTCCTGGGCTTCAACGTCCGGGCCGAGGGCAAGGCGGCCGAGGTCGCCAACCGCGAGGGCGTGGAGATCCGGTACTACTCGGTGATCTACCGGGCGATCGAGGACATCGAGCAGGCCCTCAAGGGCATGCTCAAGCCCGAGTACGAGGAAGTCGAGCTGGGCAGGGCCGAGGTCCGCGAGGTCTTCAAGTCCTCCCGGGTCGGCAGCATCGCGGGCTGCATGGTCACCGAAGGCATCATCAAGCGCAACGCCAAGGCGCGCCTGCTTCGGGACAACGTGGTCGTGGCCGAGAGCCTCACCATCAACTCGCTGAAGCGGTTCAAGGACGACGCGACCGAGGTCCGCGAGGGCTTCGAATGCGGTCTGACCCTGGGGTCGTACAACGACATCAAGGTCGGCGACGTCATCGAGCCCTACGAGATGCGCGAGAAGCCGCGCGACTGAGCCGGTGCAGCGCAGGGGGCCGTCACTCGACGGCCCCCTGCGTGCCGGTTCGCCACCGCGGTGAGGAACACCCATGTACGTCGGTGTACTCGAACTGGACGTCCTCCTCGGTGACGTTCATTCCCTGAAGCAGAAGCGCGCTGTCGTGCGGCCCGTGGTGGCCGAGTTGCGGCGGCGCTTCGAGGTTGCCGTCGCCGAGGCCGGAAACCAGGATCTGCACCGCCGCGCGCTGTTCGGCGTCGCGGCGGTCTCCGGCGACGCCGCGCACGTGCGCGAAGTGCTGGAAGCGTGCGAGCGGTTGGTCGCCGCACGCCCCGAATTGGAACTTCTCTCCGCCCGCCAGCGCATGCTCGGGCCGGAAGACTGAACTTTCCCCGAAGGAGGTGCGCCGTGGCTGATACGGCGCGCGCCCGCAAACTCGCCAAGCGCATCGCCCAGATCGTGGCATCCGGGCTGGAGCACGAGGTGAAAGACCCGCGGCTGGCCATGGTGACGGTCACCGACGCCCGGGTCACCCCCGATCTGCGGGATGCCACTGTCTACTACACCGTGTTCGGCGACGACACCGACTACGCCTCCACCGCGGCCGCGCTGGCGAGCGCGACCGGGGTTCTGCGGTCCCGGGTCGGGCAGCAGACCGGCGTCCGGTTCACCCCGACGCTGACCTTCGTCGCGGACACCGTGCCGGACAACGCGCGGCGGATGGATGAACTGCTCGCCAAGGCCAAGGAGGCCGACGAGGAGGTCGCCAGGTTGGCTTCCGGCGCGATGCCGGCCGGCGACGCCGACCCGTACCGCGCCAGCACCGACGATGACGAGTTCGCCACCGACGGTGCAGATGTGGAGTCGTTTTCCGACGCCGATGTGCGTCGTGGGCCACAGAGTGGTTGAGTCGCAGCGCAGCATCAGGTGCGTTGGACATCGGCGGCCGGAACGGCCACCGATGTCGTGGAGGTGAACCTGTGCGCGGGCAACCCGAATCCGGCCGCACCGGCGGCGGTCTTCAGGCCGGCGTCGATCCGGTCGAGCAAGCAGTAGTCGAAGCCGCTCGCAAGCTGTCCGAGGCCTCGGACGTGACGTTGTTCGCGCACATCAACCCGGACGCCGACGCGCTGGGCAGCGCGCTGGCGCTGGGCCGGGCGTTGCGGCGGCGGGGCTGCACGGTCCGGGTGTCCTTCGGGATGCCGGAGCTGCCGCCGTTCTCGCTGCGCGATCTGGACGGCGACGGCCTGGTGGTGGCCGCGGACGAGGTGCCCGCCGCGCCGCCGGTGCTGGTCGTCTGCGACACCGGGAGCCTGCAGCGGCTCGGCCGGCTCGCCGATCGGGTCCCCGCGACGATCGCCGCAGGCGGCGACGTCATCGTGATCGACCACCACGTTTCGAACACCCGCTACGGCACGCTGCACGTCGTCGACGAGCACGCCGAGGCGACGGTGATGATCGTGCTCCGGCTGCTCGACGAGCTCGGCGCGGAACTCGATCTGCCGACCGCGCGGTGCCTCTACGCGGGCCTGGTCACCGACACCCGGTCGTTCCGCCACGCCAGCGCGTCGACGCACCGGGTGGCGGCGCGGCTGCTGGAGGCCGGGGTCGACCCGGAGGCGACGACGCGGCCGCTGCTGGACACACATCCGTTCGGCTGGATGAACATGCTGTCCGGGGTGTTGGGCGAGGCCCGGTTGGAGCCGACCGCGGCGCAGGGCCTCGGGTTCGTGCACGCGACGGTTCGGCTGGCCCATTCCGACGGCCTGCGCAGCGAGGACGTGGACAGCGTCATCGACGTGGTGCGCACGACCAGCGAGGCAGAGGTCGCTGCGGTGCTCAAGGAGACCGCGCCGGAGCACTGGTCGGTGTCGCTGCGCTCGGACAGCCGCGTCGACGTCGGCCACGCCGCGGCGGCCTGCGGCGGTGGCGGGCACCGGCTCGCCTCCGGCTTCACGGCGCAGGGACCGGCGGAGGACATCATCGCGGCGATGCGCAAGGCCCTGGACGAAGCTCCGCTACTGGACTAGGAAGCCGCCCGATTTCAGGCGAAATCGGGCGACTCTCGCGTGGTGCGGTCAGGCTCGGCGGCGGGCTCGGAAGGCCGCGACGTGCATCCGGTTCGCGCAGCGGGGGCTGCAGAAGCGCTTGGCCTGGTTCGTCGAGGTGTCCAGGAAGTAGGTGTGGCAGCCCTCGGCTCCGCAGCGCCCCCAGCGCGTCGTGCCGTGCTGGACCACACCCTGCGCCAAGCCCCACGCGGCGGCCGCCGCGACTTCGTCGACCGCCGGTGCGTCCGGGCCGGCGACGTGGACGTGCCAGTTCGGGGTGCCGTCGTGGCTGCCGTGCCCGGAAAGCCTGGGCCTGGGCGGATGCGCCGACAGCAGGGCGTTGATCTCGGCGAGCACGGTCTCGCCGTCGTTGGCCACCATCGCGTCCAGCGCCCGGCGCAGCCCGGCCCCCACCGTGCGCAGCACCGGCAGGTCATGCGCGTGGAGCCGGTCGGCCCACCACGGCTCGTCGTGGAGCGCGGCGCGCACCGCGTCGAGGCTGCTCAGATCGGCGTTGGCGATCCGCAGAGCAACGGCGGCGTAATCAGCGTTGTCCATCAGTGGTCCTTACCGTACCCTTGGCTGTCAGGCGCGAACCCGCCAATCACAGCTTACCGGGAGACAGAGTGTCGGATCTGGGGGAGCGCGTATCGCCGCGCCGAGTGTTAGCGCTCGCGGTGCCCGCGCTCGGTGTGCTGGCCGCCGAACCGCTGTACGTGCTCGTGGACACGGCCGTGGTCGGGCACCTCGGAGCGGTGCCGCTCGCCGGGCTCGCGCTGGGCGGCACGCTGTTCACCCTGGTGTCGAGCCAGCTGACGTTCCTGAGCTACGGCACCACCGCGCGCACCGCGCGGCT
The DNA here is from genome assembly GCF_040655595.1 of Saccharopolyspora sp. NPDC050389. Lineage (NCBI taxonomy): Bacteria > Bacillati > Actinomycetota > Actinomycetes > Pseudonocardiales > Pseudonocardiaceae > Saccharopolyspora > Saccharopolyspora sp. NPDC050389. Next base: position 21,130 of record NZ_JBFAKG010000056.1, on the reverse strand, counting down.
GCACGGTGCCGGGCGCCGCAAGGACGCCGTCGCGGAGGGCGTGCAGGCGACCTGGCTGGGCGTCAGCGTCGGCGTGGTGCTCATGCTGCTCGCGCAGCTGCTGGCCGTCCCGGTCGCGGAGCTGATGGCAGGCCCCGGGCCGATCGCCGACGCGGCAGCGATCTGGATGCGCATCGCGTTGTGCGGCGCGCCGATGGTTTTGATCACCATGGCGGGCAACGGCTGGATGCGCGGCGTGCAGGACACCGCGCGACCGCTTCGGTACGTGCTGGTGGGCAACGGTGTTTCCGCCGTGCTGTGCCCGCTTTTCGTCTACCCCTTGGGCTGGGGGCTGGAGGGTTCGGCGGTCGCGAACCTGATCGGCCAGACGATCGCCGCCGCGCTGTTCGTGCGCGCGCTGGTCGTCGAGCGGGTGCCGCTGAAGCCGGATCTCGCGAAGATGCGCGCCCAGCTCGGCCTCGGCCGCGACCTCGTGCTGCGGACGCTGGCGTTCCAGGCGTGCTTCCTGTCGGCGACGTCCGTGGCGGCGCGGACCGGCGCGGAAGCCGCAGCGGCGCACCAGGTGGTGTGGCAGCTGTGGACGTTCCTCGCGCTCGTGCTCGACTCGTTGGCCATCGCGGCGCAGTCGTTGGTCGGCGCGGCGCTCGGGGCCGGTTCCGCACCGCGCGCCAAGGGAATCGCCCGGCAGATCACCTGGTACGGCTTGCTGTTCGGCATCGTGCTCGGGTTGGTCTTCGCGGCGCTCTCCGGGCCGCTGCCGACGTTGTTCACCACGGACGGCGCGGTGTTGTCGGAGATCCCGCACGCGTGGTGGTTCTTCGTGCTCCTGCAGCCGGTGGCGGGCGTGGTGTTCGCGCTGGACGGGGTGTTCCTCGGCGCCGGTGACGCCGCCTACCTGCGGACCGCGACGTTGCTGAGCGCGGCCATCGGATACCTGCCTCTGATCTGGCTGTCGATGGCGTTCGGCTGGGGCCTGGCGGGGATCTGGACCGGGCTGAGCCTGTTCATGTTCCTGCGCCTGATCACGCTGCTACTGCGAGCCCGCTCCGGCCGCTGGGCCGTCGTCGGCGCCACCCGGGCCGAAGCCACCGCCTAGCGGCATCACGCCTGGTCACGGGGCCGTGAGTCTTTTGGGCTGCCCCCAGCTGCCCGGTCGAACACTGCGAAACGCGCCGGTATTGCCGAACCAGCAGAGTACCGCGCCGTGATCGCCGAC
>NZ_JBFAKG010000056.1:0-19904 GCF_040655595.1 Saccharopolyspora sp. NPDC050389 | reverse complement strand
GGCCCCCCCCCCCCCGCCGCGCGCCCCCCCGCGGGGCCCGGGGCCGTTGAGTATTGGGGGCACAAACCCCCCCCAAAACCCCCCACGGCCCCGTTGCCAGCGGAAACCTGCTGCTCGGGGGCGGGTCACTGCCAGAACCAGGACTGTTCCCGGACCTGGCGGTAGGCCTCACGGCGGCGTTCCGGGTCGAGGCGCTGGATGTAGACCATGCCGTCGAGGTGATCCGTTTCGTGCTGCAGGCAGCGCGCCATCAGGCCGCTACCCGACACCGTGACCGGCTCGTTGTCCAGGTCCACGCCGCGCACCACGGCGTGCTGGGCGCGGCGGGTTTCGAACCCGAGCCCGGGCAGCGACAGGCACGCCTCGACGTCGTCCTGCACCTCGTCGGAGAGCTCCACGACCTCCGGGTTGAGCACGTAGCCGATCTCGCCGTCGACGCGATAGCTGAACGCTCGCACCCCGACTCCGATCTGCGGCGCGGCGACCCCGGCGTGCCCGGGCGCGTCGACGGTGTCCAGCAGGTCCGTGACGATCGAGCGCAGCCGCTGGTCGAAGACCGTGATCGGCTCGGCTGCCATGCGCAGCACCGGATCGCCGAAGCGCCGGATCGGTCGGAATGCCACCGCTGAACCTCCTCGCAGTTCCGGCGCCACCCTAGCGACGCGCGCCGCGCCGGATCGGGGAAGATGGTTCCTCGTGTCCGAGCACTCCCGCAAAACGCGTCCCACCGTTCCGCCCGGCCTGCTGGTGATCGACAAGCCGGCGGGGATGACCTCGCACGACGTCGTGTCGCGGGTTCGCCGCATCATGGGCACCCGCCGGGTCGGGCACGCCGGGACGCTGGACCCGATGGCCACCGGCGTGCTGGTGCTGGGCCTGGAGCGGGCCACGAAGCTGCTCGGCCACCTCGCCCTGGACACCAAGGCGTACCTGGCCACGATCCGGCTGGGCGCGGTCACCACCACCGACGACGCCGAGGGCGACGTGGTGTCCGAAGCGGACGCCGCCGCGGTGGACGAGCAGGCGATCCGGGCCGGGATCGCGGAGCTGAGCGGCGACATCCAGCAGGTGCCCAGCGCGGTCAGCGCGGTGAAGATCAACGGTCGCCGCGCCTACGAGATGGTGCGCAACGGCGAGACCGTCGAGCTGGCCGCCCGGCCGGTCACGGTGTCGCGCTTCGACGTGCTGGCGCTGCGCCGCACCGAGCGCACGACCGACCTGGACGTGCTCGTCGAATGCTCGTCGGGGACTTACGTGCGCGCGCTGGCGCGCGACCTCGGGGCCGGGCTCGGCGTCGGCGGGCACCTCGCCGAACTGCGCCGGACCCGGGTCGGCCCGTTCGGGCTGGCCACGGCGCGCACCCTGGACCAGTTGGAGGCCGAGCCCGGGCTGTCGATGGGCCTGGACCAGGCGGTCGAGGCCGCTTTTGCGCGCCGCAACGTGGATGCCACCACCGCCCGCGCCCTCTCCCACGGCCAGGTCGTGCCGGCCGCCGGCGTCGAGGGCACGTACGGGATGTTCGATCCGGACGGTCGAGCGGTCGCCCTGGTTCGCGACCGCGGCCGGACCGCGAAGCCGGTGCTGGTGATCATTCCGGCGAACTGAGCCATTTCGGTCGAACCGACTTCGATTCGCAAGCAGTTTCGGTGACCCGGGTCACATCTCTGGAACCCGGGAAGACGTCGCTCGTCCCACGGGCTAGTCCGATCCAGTGACGACAGACGTTGGGAGCAGCATGCGCAAGCGATTAGTCGGGGCGACCGTCGTGTTGGCGGCGGGGTTGGCGCTGAGCGGCTGTGCGGCAGGCGGCGCGACGGGCGGAGCGCCGCAGCAGGCGACCAGCGGTGGCTCGCAGGCCGAGAGCAAGCCGGTCGAGGCCAGCGCAGGTCAGCAGCAGGCGACCGCCGAGGAGACGTCCGGTTCCGGCTCGAACTCGCCCGGGAACGCCGGTGACCGCCCGTGCGAGGCGTCCGACCTCGATGCGAAGTTCGTCACCTCGGAGAACTACGACGGGCGCCCGAGCAGCGGCCTGTTCAGCGTGACGAAGAACAGCGACAACATGACTCCGTGCGTGCTTGACGGGTACCCGGAGATCGAGGCGATGCGCGGCTCCGAAGGCGGCGCGACCATGCCGATCACGGTCCAGCAGGTGACGGCCGACGGCGCGCAGCCGATGCGGCTGGACGGGCAGGGCGGTTTTGCCAGCTTCAACATCACCTGGACGACCTCCGGCGACGACGGCGGGTGCGACATGCCGGGAGCGCTCTCGGTGCGGCTGCCGCAGGCCGGTGCCCAGGACATCGAGGTGCCGGTCAACCAGGGCGGCGACAACTCGATGCGGATCTGCGAGAACCACGAGCTCCAGGTCCAGCCGTTCGGTGACTACACGAACTGAGCCGTTCACGCCGCCCGTGCCGCGCGACCCGCGGCACGGGCGGTGGCGTTCCGGCTGTCGGGTGGCGGCGCAGTAGGCTTCCTGGTCGTGCAGCGATGGCGTGGTTTGGAGCAGATTCCCGGTGGCTGGGGCCGGTGCGTGGTCACCATCGGCGTCTTTGACGGGGTGCACAGGGGGCATCAGCAGCTGATCGCGCACGCGGTGCGGCAGGCTCGCCGCCGCGACGTGCCCTGCGTGCTGATGACCTTCGACCCGCACCCGTCCGAGGTGGTCCGCCCGGGTAGTCACCCGGCGCAGCTGACGACCCTGCGGCGCCGCGCCGAACTGGCCGAGCAGCTCGGCGTCGACGTCTTCTGCGTGCTGCCGTTCACCCGCGAGATCTCCCGCGTCCCGGCCGAGGAGTTCGTGCACGCGATGCTGGTGGAGCGGTTGCACGCGGCGGAGATCGTGGTCGGCGAGAACTTCACCTTCGGCCACAAGGCGGCCGGCAACATCGAGCTGCTGGCCAAGCTCGGCGAGCGGTTCGGCTTCGAGGTCGAGTCCGACGCGCTGGTGTCCGGGCCGGTGCAGCGCGCAGACGACGCGGCGGGCCCGTCGGTGACCTTCTCCTCGACCTACATCCGTTCCTGCATCGACGCCGGCGACGTCGTCGCGGCCGCCTCCGCGCTGGGCCGCCACCACCGGCTGGAAGGCATCGTGGTGCGCGGCGCCGGGCGCGGTGGCAAGGAACTCGGCTTCCCCACGGCGAACCTGTCCACCCCGCCGCACGCGGCGATCCCGGCCGACGGCGTGTACGCCGCGTGGTTCACGCACCGCCGGCGCGGCTCGATGCAGCCGGGCGAAACGCTGCCCGCGGCGGTGTCGGTGGGCAGCAACCCGACGTTCTCCGGCACCGAGCGCACCGTCGAGGCGTACGTGCTGGACATCGACGCCGACTTCTACGGAGAGCACGTCGACCTGGACTTCGTGCAGCGGCTGCGGTCGATGGAGCGCTACGACACGGTCGAAGCGCTGATCGAGCAGATGCACCAGGACGTCGCCGAAACCCGGCGGATCCTGGCCGTGGGCGGGTGAGACGGCATGCCGAACGCCCGAACGGGGCAACCGCGTCCGGCGCGCGGCGCACCACGATCGGAACGCTTTTCGGATTCCCGGCCACGCCCGGCCGGTGACCTGGCAGTATTCAGGGCCGGATCAACAGCCGTCCGCGGCCGGGTCGGCGCCGACACGGGGGGAACGAAGGTGGCGGAGAACAGCAACGTCCAGCGGAACCTCGCACTGCAGCGGCAGTGGTACGGAGAGCCGCTGGGGGACCGGGTGCGCCGCCTGGTCGTTGCGTTCCGCATCTCGCAGGCCCAGCTCGCGGAAGTGCTCGGCATCAGCGCGCCGATGCTCAGCCAGGTGATGAGCGGGCGCCGGGCCAAGATCGGCAACCCGTCGGTGCTGGCCAGGCTGGTAATGCTGGAGCGCAAGGTGCTCATCCCGGGCGTCGCCGCGGGCGAGGCGGACGCGATCAAGCAGGCGCTGGAAGACGTCCGGCAGTCGCGCCCGTCGGTGGGCCGCGACAACCTGCCGGTCATGCGCTCCGCCAACGGCGAGGAGGCCGCCTGGCCGGTGCTGCGCGAGGTGGCCAAGCCCGGCGAGCTGGCGGCGGCGGCGTCGCTGCTGGAGGGCCGCTACCCGGCGTTGGCGCAGCTGCTCCGCCGCGCCGCCAACGGCGACGACTGAGCTTCCGCGGGCGAGGTGCCGCCGGGCGGGCGCCGGGGGAGTTCACGGACACTTGGGTATGCGTTTGTTCACCGCGCTGTGGCCGTCGGAGGAGGCGGTGCGGCACCTGGCATCGGCGGTAGACCGGCTCCACCCGGACCGGGTGGCCGAGGCGACCACGGGCCTGCGCAAGTTCCGCTTCACGCCCTCTTCGCGCTGGCACCTGACGCTGTGCTTCCACGGCGACGACGCCGACCAGCAGCGCGTGACCGACCGGCTCGACCAGCACGTCGCCCGGCTGCTGGAGACCGACCCGGCGCCGCCGCGCCTCCGGCTGGCCGGCGCCGGGACGTTCCGCGGCGTGCTGTGGGTCGGCGTCGAGCCGGAGACCGACTCCGACGACGCCGCGCTGCGCGCGCTGGTGCGCGCGGCCGGTGGCGATGCGCACGATTACACCGCGCATCTCACCATCGCCAGGTGGGCCGCCGGGCGCGCCGACCGCGAGCTGCTGCCCGGGCTGCTCGCCGGCTACGCCGGGCCGTGGTGGCGGTCGCGTGAACTCTCGGTGGTGTGCAGTGACCTGCGGGAAGTCGGCCGCGAGTACCGGACGGTGCACCGGGTGGCGGTGACCCGCGAGATGCCGGGTTAGCCCGGTCGCAGCAGCTCTCCCTGTTATCCTGATGTGTGGAACGGCTGCAGTCCGTGGTGGCCGCGTCCGGTCGACCAGGCGTCGACCCGCCACCCGATCGATTGATCGGGCGTCGCTGACACGGGACATTGAAGGAGAGTCAACTCGTGGCGTTGTCCACTGAAGACAAGAAGCAGATCCTGGCCGAGTACGGCCTGAAGGACGGCGACACCGGTTCGCCGGAGGCCCAGGTGGCCCTGCTGACCAAGCGGATCGTCGGGCTGACCGAGCACCTCAAGCAGCACAAGCACGACCACCACTCGCGTCGTGGTCTGCTGCTGATGGTCGGTCGCCGCCGTCGGCTGCTCAACTACCTGACCAAGGTGGACATCGAACGCTACCGTTCGCTGATCCAGCGACTCGGTCTGCGTCGTTGACGAACACCGGGGGGAGCGGCCAGCGGGCCGCTCCCCTTGGTGCATGAAGAACGGACGGCGCCCGGAGCGCCGTCGCAACTGAAGAGCGCTCACGGTGGCACGCACCGGACAGGCGTCCGCCGGTCCTCGGTAGTGGCTGCCGGGCAAGTCGTCGCAACAGACGTTCCCGGGGGCTTCGATCGATGGCCGGCCTCGTCGGACCACGATCCGGATGCTCCTGCCGTGGGCCTCGTGAAACCGAGGAGTCAACCTTGACTGAACCCCAGATCGACGAGGGCGTCTACGAAGCCACCGCCGTGCTGGACAACGGCGCGTTCGGGACCCGGACCGTCCGGTTCGAGACCGGCCGGCTGGCCAAGCAGGCCGCCGGCAGCGTCGTCGCCTACCTCGACGACGACACCATGCTGCTGTCCGCCACCACGGCGTCCAAGCAGCCGAAGGAGCACTTCGACTTCTTCCCGCTGACCGTCGACGTCGAAGAGCGGATGTACGCCGCGGGCCGCATCCCCGGCTCGTTCTTCCGCCGCGAGGGTCGCCCGTCCACCGACGCGATCCTGACCTGCCGGCTGATCGACCGGCCGCTGCGCCCGTCCTTCGTGGACGGCCTGCGCAACGAGGTCCAGGTCGTCGTCACCGTGATGAGCCTGGCGCCCAGCGACCTCTACGACGTGCTGGCGATCAACGCCGCGTCGGCGTCCACCCAGCTGTCCGGTCTGCCGTTCTCCGGCCCGATCGGCAGCACCCGGATGGCGCTGATCGACGGCCAGTGGGTGGCCTTCCCGACCCACGAGCAGCTCGAGCGGGCCGTGTTCGACATGGTCGTCGCGGGCCGCATCGTCGGCGACGACGTGGCGATCATGATGGTCGAGGCCGAGGCCACCGACAAGACCGTCGGGCTGGTCGCCGGTGGCGCGCAGGCGCCGACCGAAGAGGTCGTCGCCGCAGGCCTGGAGGCCGCGAAGCCCTTCATCCGGACCCTGTGCCAGGCGCAGCAGCAGCTCGCGGGCGCCGCTGCCAAGGCCGTCCAGGACTTCCCGGTGTTCCCGGCCTACGCCGAGGACGCCTTCACCGCCGTCGAGCAGGCCGTTTCCGGTGAGCTCGCCGAGGCGCTGAAGATCGCCGGCAAGCAGGAGCGCGAGAGCCGGCTCGACGAGATCAAGGCTTCGGTGCTGGAGAAGGTCGGCACCGGCGAAGGCCAGCAGTTCGAGGGCCGCGAGAAGGAGGTCGGCGCCGCCTTCCGGTCGCTGACCAAGAAGCTGGTGCGCCAGCGGATCATCCGCGACCAGGTTCGCATCGACGGTCGCGGGCTGACCGACATTCGCAGCCTGTCCGCCGAGATCGGTGTGATCCCGCGGGCCCACGGCTCGGCGCTGTTCGAGCGCGGCGAGACCCAGATCCTGGGTGTGTCCACGCTGAACATGCTGCGCCTGGAGCAGACCATCGACTCGTTGTCCCCGGAGACGACGAAGCGGTACATGCACCACTACAACTTCCCGCCCTACTCGACCGGTGAGACCGGCCGGGTCGGCAGCCCGAAGCGGCGCGAGATCGGCCACGGTGCGCTGGCCGAGCGCGCGCTGATGCCGGTGCTGCCGACGCGCGAGGAGTTCCCGTACGCGATCCGCCAGGTCTCCGAGGCGCTGGGCTCCAACGGGTCCACCTCGATGGGCTCGGTGTGCGCCTCGACGCTGTCGCTGCTGAACGCGGGCGTGCCGCTGAGGGCGCCGGTGGCCGGCATCGCGATGGGCCTGGTGTCCGACGAGGTCGACGGCAAGACCCACTACGTGGCGCTGACCGACATCCTCGGTGCCGAGGACGCCTTCGGCGACATGGACTTCAAGGTCGCCGGCACGAAGGACTTCGTGACCGCGCTGCAGCTGGACACCAAGCTGGACGGCATCCCGTCCGAGGTGCTGGCCCAGGCGCTCGGCCAGGCCCGCGACGCCCGGTTCACCATCCTCGAGGTGATGGCCGAGGCGATCGGCAAGCCCGACGAGATGAGCCCGCACGCCCCGCGGGTGACCTCCATCAGCATCCCGGTTGACAAGATCGGCGAGGTCATCGGCCCGAAGGGCAAGATGATCAACTCGATCACCGAGGAGACCGGCGCGGAGATCACCATCGAGGACGACGGCACGATCTACGTCGGTGCCGCCGACGGCCCGTCCGCGGAGGCCGCGATCGACAAGATCAACGCCATCGCGAACCCGCAGCTGCCGAAGGTCGGCGAGCGCTTCCTGGGCACCGTGGTCAAGACCGCGGCCTTCGGCGCGTTCGTCTCGCTGCTGCCGGGCAAGGACGGCCTGGTGCACATCTCCAAGCTGGGCAACGGCAAGCGCATCGGCAAGGTCGAGGACGTGGTGAACGTCGGCGACAAGCTGCGCGTGGAGATCGCCGACATCGACAGCCGCGGCAAGATCAGCCTGGTGCTGGTCAGCGACGAGGCCGAGAAGGCCGAGGGCGAGGCCACGCCGGAGGCCGAGACCCCGGCGGAGTGACCGATCGGCGCGCGTGACGCGCTGTCCAATGCGGCCCGTCCTGGATCTCCGGGGCGGGCCGTACGGTTGTCGTCAACTCACGATGTCGCGACGACACCAAAGGTGGTTGGTGTTTTATAGCGGCGGCAGCCGCTTGCGGTGTGGGACTCAACCCGCACCGCCGCGGGTTCTCAGATGTCTCCTCGCGAGGACAGCCCCGACGTGGTGAATTGGCATTCATGATGTCGGGGATCCCACAGCAAGGGGGCATCTGAGGTTCCGCTACCCGCACCGCTACGCAAACCAATTTCGAAATACTCTCTAAAGGGACATGAAGAAGCAGACACGCGCCGGGTACCTGCAGCGTCCCGGAACCACTCGAATCCTCGGCGGCAACGGCGACGCGGCCGTCCGCCGAACGGTGTTGCCGGGCGGCTTGCGGGTGGTCACCGAGCCCGTGCCCGGCGTGCGCTCGGCCTCCGTCGGCATCTGGGTCGCGGTGGGTTCGCGCGACGAGGGCCGCCCGCAGGCCGGTGCCGCGCACTACCTGGAGCACCTCCTGTTCAAGGGCACCGCCAAGCGCACGGCGGTGGACATCGCGCAGGAGATCGACGCGGTCGGCGGCGAGCTGAACGCCTTCACGGCCAAGGAACACACCTGCTACTACGCGCACGTGCTCGACCGCGACCTGCCGCTGGCGATCGACATGCTCTGCGACGTGGTCTTCGACGCGCTGAACGCGAAGTCCGATGTGGACGTCGAGCGCAGCGTGGTCCTGGAGGAGATCGCGATGCGCGACGACGATCCCGAGGACCTGCTGCACGAGCTGTTCACCTCGGCGGTGCTCGGCGACCACCCGCTCGGCCGCTCGGTGCTGGGCACCGAGGACTCCATCACCGACATGACCCGGGCCCGGGTGAACGGCTTCTACAAGCGCAGCTACGAGATGCCGAAGATAGTCATCGCCGCCGCAGGCAACGTCGACCACGGCCGGGTGCTGCGGCTGCTGCGCAAGGCGCTCGGCGACCGGCTGGACGGCGAAGTGCTGCCCGCGCCGCCGCGCACGGGCCGGGCGCGGCTGCCGAAGCAGAAGTCGCTGGCGCTGCACACCGACGACACCGAACAAGCCCACCTGCTGATGGGCTGCCGCGGCTTCGACCGCTACGACGAGCGCCGCTTCGCGCTCGGCGTGCTCAACGCGGCGCTGGGCGGCGGCATGAGCTCACGGCTGTTCCAGGAAGTCCGGGAGCGGCGCGGCCTGGCCTACTCGGTGTACTCGAACACCACGGCGTACTCCGACGCCGGGACGTTCTCGGTGTACGCGGGCTGCACCCCGGACCGGCTCGGCGAGGTCGCGACGGTGATCCGCGGCGTGCTCGCCGGCGTCGCGGCCGACGGGCTGACCGCGGACGAGGTGGAGCGCGGCCGCGGGCAGCTGCGCGGTGGCCTGGTGCTCGGCCTGGAGGACAGCGCTTCCCGGATGAGCCGGATCGGCAAGATCGAGATGAACTACGGCAGGCACTTCACGGTCGAGGAGACCCTGGAGCGCATCGACGCGGTCACCGTCGACGACGTGGCGGAGCTCGCGGCCGAGCTGCTGCGCCGCCCGCTGACCACCGCCGTCGTCGGGCCGTACGACTCGTCGGCGGACCTGCCCGACGGCATGTGAGTCACGTCCTCCCGGCCAAGGGCTCGTGAGTACTTTGGGCCGCTATAGAGCCTGTTTCCAAACTCGCCCTGATATAGCGGTGCGGGTGGCGGCCCCCCTGCGGGAGTCACCGCGGTCTTCTCGCTGTGGGATCCCCGACATCGTGAATGCCAATTCACCACGTCGGGGCTGTCCTCGCTGGGAGAACCCCGGAGGGGTGGGCATCGTGAACCCGCGGCGGTGCGGGTTGCGTGGGTGGGCTAAGCGGCTGCGCCGCTTCAAAGACAAAACGCCCGCGTTACGACATCCGCACGTCACCACATCCGCACGTCACCACATCCAAAACAGCCTCTATAGCGCTCCGAAGTGCTCACGGGCACTGACCAGGCGAAACGCGATCCGGGTGCGCCTCGGCGCTGGAAAACGCCGGTGCATAGACTCGCGGCAGTGCGGCGTCGAGGTGGAAAGGTAGTCGTCACGTGAACAGCCCGATCAAGGTCGGCGTGCTGGGTGCCCGCGGGCGGATGGGCTCCGAGGCGGTTCGCGCCGTCGGCGAGGCCCCCGACACCGAACTGGTCGCCGCGATCAACCGCGAGGACGGCCTGACCGGGCTGGTCGACGGCGGCGCCCAGGTCGCGGTCGATCTCACCCACCCCGACGCGGTGCTCGACAACATCCGGTTCTGCGTCGAGCACGGCATCCACGTGGTGGTCGGCACCAGCGGGCTCGGCACCCCGGAGCTGGACACCGTCCGCTCCTGGCTGGCCGACCGGCCGGAGGTCGGCGTGCTGGTCGCGCCGAACTTCGCGATCGGGGCGGTGCTGTCGATGCGGTTCGCCGAGCTCGCCGCGAAGTTCTTCGAATCCGTGGAGATCGTCGAGCTGCACCACCCGAAGAAGGCCGACGCGCCGTCGGGCACCGCCGCGCGCACCGCGCAGGTGATCGCGCAGGCGCGCGCCGATGCGGGCCTCGGCGAGGTGCCGGATGCGACGACCAAGGAGCTCGACGGCGCCCGCGGTGCGGACGTCGACGGCGTGCGGGTGCACTCGGTGCGGATGACCGGGCTCGTCGCGCACCAAGAGGTGCTGTTCGGCACCGAGGGCGAGACGCTGACCATCCGGCACGACTCCTACGACCGCCGCTCCTTCATGCCCGGGGTGCTGCTGTCGATCCGCGAGGTCGGCTCCCGGCCGGGCCTGACCATCGGCCTCGACGCGCTGCTGGGGATCTGAGTGGCCCGCAAGCTGATGACCCCGCGGACGTCCGCGTTCGTGGTGGCGATCGTGCTGCTGGTGTACCTGGTGCTCATGGGCGGCCGCGCGGTCACCATGATCACCAGCGGGCAGCCGGTGTTCATCGCCCTCGGCGTGGCGGTCTTCGTGCTGCCGGTGCTCGGCGCGGTGCTGGTCGTCGACCAGTTGCGGTTCGGCGCGAGCACGGAGCGGCTCGCGCAGCGGCTTTTCGACGAGGACGCGCTGCCGGACGTCTCGCACCTGCCCCTGCGGCCCTCCGGCCGCGTCGAGCGGGAGGCGGCGGACGCGTACTTCGACGAGAAGCAGGCCGAGCTCGAAGCCGCGCCGAAGGATTGGCGGCGCTGGTTCGCGCTGGCGCAGGCCTACGACCTGGCCGGCGACCGCAACCGCGGTCGCAAGGCGATGCGCCGCGCGATCGAGCTGGAGCGCGAAGAATCCGCGCGGTGACGCGGTTTTCGCTACTCGCCCCCGTCGCGGGACCGTCCCGGCGTGATCAGCCCGGTTTCGTAGGCCAGCACCACGAGTTGCGAGCGGTCCCGGGCGTCCAATCTGGACAGCAGTCGGCCGACGTGGGTTCGCGCGGTCGCCGGGCTGATGAACAGCCGCTCGGCGATCTCGGCGTTGGAGCATCCGGCGCCGACCTCGGCCAGCACCTCTAGCTCCCGCTCGGTCAGCCCGGCCAGGCGATGGACGTCGAGCGAGCGGGAGCTCGCCGCCGCGGCCCGCATGACGCGGCGGGTGACGCCGGGAGACAGCAGCGCCTCGCCGCCTGCCACCACCCGCACCGCCTCGCGCATCTGCTCCGGCGCGGTGTCCTTCAGCAGGAAGCCCGCCGCCCCGGCGCGAACCGCGTCGAGGATGTTCTCGTCGGTGTCGAACGTGGTGAGCACGACCACCTGGACCTGCCGGAGCGCGGGATCCGCGACGATCCGGCGGGTCGCGGAGAGGCCATCGCCGCCGGGCATCCGGATGTCCATCAGCACCACGTCGGGCCGTAGCCGCGCGACCTCCGCCACGCCGGCCTCACCGGTGGCCGCATCGCCGACGACGGTGATGTCCGGCGCCCGTTCCAGCAGCGCCCGCAGCCCTTCCCTGATCAAGTGCTGGTCGTCCACCAGCACGACCCTGATCACGGCTGCTCCGCGAGCGGAACGTGCGCCTCGACCACGAAACCTCCATCCGGCCGCGAGCTCACCCGCAGATCTCCGCCGAGCAGCGCCAGCCGCTCGCGCATCCCGATGATGCCCCAACCACCCCGCGCCGCGCCGAGGTCGGCGCCGCGACCGTCGTCGCTGATCCGCAAAGCCAGCTCGGCGGTGCGGTAGCCGAGTTCCACAGTGACGCTGCCCGCGCCGGAGTGCCGCAGCACGTTGCTCAACGCTTCCTGAACCACCCGGTAGGCCGTCCCATCCGCGATCGCCGGCAGCCGCCTCGGCTCGCCCTCGGTGCGCGCCTGCACGTCGATCCCGGCGGCCCGGACCGGGCGCAGCAGCGCATCGAGCTGATCCAAGCCCTCGATCGCGGTGTCATCGTCCTCGGGATCGCGCAACGCGCGCACTGTCGTCCGCAGCTCCTGCACCATGTCGCTGCACGCGCCCCGCGCGACGACCAGCGAACGCTCGGCGGCGTCCGGGTCGTCGCGCAGCGACTCCCGCGCGACATCGGTGTGCAGGGAGATCACCGACGTGGTGTGCGCGAGCAGGTCGTGCAGGTCACGCGCGATCCGCAACCGCTCCTGCTCCACGCGGCGGGCCGCCTCCCGCTCCTGCTCCAGCTCCGCTGCTCGCGCCTGCCGGTCCAGCTCGGCGCGCCAGCCGCGCCGCGATCGGACGCTGTCGCCGAGCGCGACGACAGCCGCCATGAGCCCGGCGGAACTGGTGAACTCGAAGCCGAGCACGAAGGCCGGATCGTCGCCCGTTCGCAGCCGGGCCACCGTGGAGATCAGCAGCAGCGCCACCGCGACCCCGCTCGCGATCCGCAGCCTGCCCTGCTCCGCCGCCGAGTACAGCGCCGCGGCCACCGGCACGGCGAGCCCGATCGGCGGGTATGAGAGCACGTAGTACGCGAGCAACGCGACCGTCGTCACCAGCAGCGTCCCGACCGGCCACCGGCGGCGCACCAGCATCAGCACGGCGAACAGCGCGCTGAATCCGTACGCGCCGATGCCCGGCGGTTCCGATCCGCCGACGTTCGCGGTGATCGCCGTGCCGACTACCACCAGCACCAGCATCGCCAGGCCGGTGTCGACCGCTAGCTGCCGCCGGTCGCTCGGAGCGTCCACGTCGCCGGATCTCCCTTCCATGCGAAACATCAGTGCTTCCGGAAGCCCGGCACCGCCTTCGCGATCACCCAGCCGACCATGCCGGTACCAGCGCCGACCAGCACCCCGGTCACGAGACTGCTCAGGAAGGCGAACGCCCGCAACAACAATCTCTCGGCCGTAGGCGCCAGCGCACCGGCGAGATTCCCGCCGAGGATGGGCGCATCACCTCCGAATGCTTGCGCCCAGAGCAGCTGGTGCACAACGCCCAGCAGAACGCCGTAGATGACGCCGACGATCAGCAGCGTGCGGAACGCGTTGGGCACCCGAAGCCACAGCACGACCGCCAGCCAGACCGCGATGGGCACGAACACGAGCAACGCGTTGACCAGCGTGCCCGCGAGGCGGAGATCGTGGGCGACCACCCGCGGCACGCCGAGCAGCGCCAACCCGAACACCGCAGACAGCGGCATGCCGAGGGATTCCCGGAATCGACCGAGCATCAGCGCACCTCTTCCCGGTGGTAGCGGAGGAAACCGATGAACGCCGTCGTCGCGGTCACGGCGCTCGCCGCCAGCCGGAACCAGTGCCCGGTCTCGAACTCGACCGCGACCTGCCGCAGGAATTCCGCGGAATGCACGGCGATGCCCTCGGTGAACATGATCTCGTTGCGCGGCCAGAAGTAGAGCGCGGAGAACAAGAACTCGCCGCCCAGCAGCGAAGCCAGGCTGCCCGCGAGCCACCGGCGCGGCACCGGACTGCGCCACAGCAGGACGAGGCTCGCCGCCGTCGCCAGCACGGTCACCGCCCCCATGGGCGGGAAGAAGTCGGCGGGCCCGGTGATCTGGAAGAACTCCACGGCACCGGCCAGCGACCGCGGCGGGTCGTGGAAGACGTTCGGGTAGATGACGATCGTCTCGACCGCGATCCCCCCGAACGCCACCATCGCTATCCAGACGTAGGCCCCGGCGATGCCGAGGGAAAGGGCGCGCCTGCGCAAGGCTCCTCCTAGGGGCGAAACATGGTGCGTCCGAAGCTATTCGGGCAGCGTGCCCACGTCGTCGGCCTGGAAGCTCCCGCGTCGTACGCATCTCGACGTACGCCGGTGCTTCCGCGCCGGTCCGAAGTGGACCGCTTCCTGGTGCGCCGCAACGGCGGCGGCATCGCGGGCGATCCTCAGGCACAATGGGTGCAGGCGCGCGGACTGCGGCGGTTTTCGGGATTTGTGAAAGAAATACTTCGTGGTGGCGGCAAGATATGGTTACATTGTTAACCCCTCTACCGCTCTTCGGGTGAACGCGAACGCGTGCTGCGCTTTTCCGGGTAACGATGTTCGGCGATCTCACCAAGTGGTTGGGCCATTGACAGCGTCACCGGTAATCCCGATCATTTCAGCCATGTCTAGGTTCGCCACTCTGGTGGCTCGCCTGCATGTCGATTTGGTGCAGCAGGCCAGCGCGCTCTGTTGCGCCTGCTAGAGCTCTCCTCTCGCGGAACCGGGCCTGGCGTGACAATGCGGGTTTCCCCCGGTCCGATGTGTTCCCTTCGGTATCGCCGTTTCCTCCCCTAGCGCGCGCGTTTTCCGACGTGCGGCCGGTGGCGTTCCGGCATGCCTTCAGTCGGGTGATTCCACGGATTCTCGGAGCACAAATGAAGATACGTTTTCGCAGATGGCCCACCGGGCTGGCCGCCGTGCTGCTGGCGGTCGGTGCGGTCACGCTACCCGTCCAAGACGCCTACGCAGATGTCGAAGTGTCGACGCAATCGGTCAAAGGCGCCGACGGCAAGGACTACACGGTCACCAACCACCTGGTGAAAAGCGCGCTGGAGAAGTCGCAGTCCGACGGCAAGCGCAAGGAATGGCTGCTGGTCTGGGCCGGTGACGAGAACATCGCCGACACGGTCGTCCCGGACGTGCGGAACCTGCCCGGATCGCTGGGCGGCGGCGTCGGCAAGGTCTCGAACGCCCTGCCCGGGCCGGACTTCCTCGCCGTCATCGACGCGACCCCCGGATCGCCCGGATACGGCCAGGTCGTCAACACCATCACCGTCGGGCCACTGGTGGAGAACGAGCCGCACCACATGCAATACGTGTGGCACAAGGGCGACACCATCTACGCGGGCGCGCTCTTCGGCGCCGCCACCTACGCATTCGACGTGGCCGCATTGCCCAACGTGAAGCTGAAAGGCATCAGCCTGCCGACGCAAACGCTCGGCGGCTCGGTTCCCGACGCCTACTGGGTGCTCAAGGACGGCACGGCGTACGCGACCTATATGGGCGGACCGGTCGCGCCCGGCCCGTACCGGTACGACGACGGTTCGGTGCACATCGGCAACGGATTCGCCGGGAGCCCCGGTGAAGTCGTGCGCTTCGACGAGAACGCCAAGGTGCTCTCGCAGTCCCCGGCGGCGACGCCCGGCGGTGACAACGAGAAGCTGTGCGCGAACCTGCCGAGGCTCGGCGAGGCGACCTGCGCCAACCCGCACGGCATCCAGGCCCGCGAGGACCTGAACACGCTGGTGACCGCCGACTACGTCGAGCCGCGCAACATCATCCTGGACCCGGTGAAGGCGCCGTCGCCGTACTTGCGCCGGCCCACCGTGCGCACCTGGGACATCTCCGACCGCAACCACCCGAAGCTGAAGGCGGTGTCCTACTTGCCGGACGGGCCCCGCGCCGACCCGGCCGACCCGCTGCACCAGGAAAGCCGCGCGGTGATGGAGACGACCGTCACCAACCTCCCCGGACACAAGGGCGCCTTCGCCCAGACGATGCAGGGCGGCGCGGTCTTCTACACGCCGGACATCACCGCGGCCGAGCCGCACTGGCGGCAGGTCTTCGACGACGGCACGGCCAACCCCGGCTTCGACGCCGCCAACGACCGCAACGGCGGCAGCTCCAACGGCGGCTGGATCCAGACCAGCCCGGACGACCGCTTCCTGTACCGGGCGATCCAGGGACGTCAGCCCGGCACGTTCGGGCCCGACGACCCGGGCACCACGGGCGGCGTCTACGCGCTGGACATCTCCAAGCTCGTCGGAGCCGGCGACGACTACAAGTGCTCGATCGACACCAAGGAGGAGGCCGAGCACGGCGGCGCCGAAGCGGACTGCCCGACGCTCGCCGGCGCCACCCCGATCAACCCCGGAAAGCCCGGCGCCGGACCGCACTGGGGCGCGTACGACAACTTCGTGCTCGGCCAGGACGGCTTCTACCAGGAAACGCAGCAGCCGCAGCGGCTGGCGGTGTCGAACTACTTCGTGGCCCGATCCGGCCTGGACGGCGACCACAAGGTCAACATCGTGAGCCTGGGCAAGGACGGATCGGTGTCGGTCGACGACGACTTCCGCGACGAGGTCACCGGTGAGGTCGGCGTGAACTTCAACCGGCGGTCCTGGCCGCACGGCGAGTTCGGCAACGCCAAACCGCACTCGGAGCTGTTCGTGGTCGCCGACGGCGACGTGAAGTAGACCGCGCACCCGGTGGAGCGCCTCACCGGGAAGGGGAGCGGCGATCTCGCCGCTTCCCGGCGCGCGGCAAGCGGCGATCCCACCCGAAATCGTTCGGAACCCAAGCGAGAGAACGCGAGTGGCTGATGGAGAACATGCACTCCCACACCGGGGTGTCCAGTGTGGATCTGCTGGCCTTGGTGCTGCGGATTCTCCTGCTGACCAGCACCGCGGTGGTCGCGGGCGTCGGCCTGCTGCGCGCCGTGGTGACGGTGCCGCCGTGGCTGGCCTGGACCGCCGGCGGCATCGCCGCGTTGGCCAGCGGGTGGTCCGCGGCGGTGCTCGACATCAACATCGGTTTCGCGGTGGCGCACGCGATTCTCGCGCTGGCGGTGCCGATCGCGTTGCGATGGCGGGCCGCCTCGACGTATCTCGGGTTCGCGCTGGCCCTGCTGCTGATCGCCGAAGCCGGGCTCGGGCATTCGTCACTCGCGTTCTTCCTCGACACCGTGTTCGCCGCCGTCGCCGTGGTCTGGTTCGGCTTCGCCGTCGGAACCTGGCGGCACGACAGCGGACTGCGGCCCTGGCCGGTGGCGCTGACCGCGGCGTTGGCGCTGGCCGGGGCTGGACTCGGACAGCTGCTGATGTCGGGGCTGCTCGACCGGCGGCTGGTGGACAGCGCCTACGGCCTGCTGCTCGTCGGGCTGCTCGCGGCGTCGCTGGGAGTTCTGGTGCTGACCGCGGTGCTCCGCGACGTCCAGCGGGTCTACCGGCTGGGCGCGGTGGGAGTTCTGGCCGCGGTCGTCACCTGGACCGCCCTGCCAGGCATCCCGCAGCCGCACGACCTGGCGGTACCCGGCATCCCCAGGCTCGCGTCGGCAGCCGGGACGCCGGTGCTGGTCAGCCCGCACCGGCCGGGGCGCAACCTGGTGCACTTCCCGGCGAGCGCGGGACTGGACGTCGTAGTCGAATCCGGCGGCCGGATCTCCCGGGCCGCACCGCGACCGGGCAGCACGGGAACCTGGGCCGAGGTCGAATTGGCCGGCGGCCGCAGCGACTTCGTGGTTCGTCGCGGGGCGGAGCAGGGCACGGTGGACGTCGACACCGGCGAGCTCCCGGCGCTGCCGGACGCCGTCGCCGCGGACGGGCCGGAATGCGCAAGCGCCGCGTTGGGCGGCATCGCCGCCGGAGCTCCGTCGGTTCTGGACAGCTGCCCGTCCACAGAATTGTCCACAGAGGACGAGGATGCGCTGCGCAAGCAGGTCGGCTACCTCGCCGCGGCCGAGGTTCCGTCGATCGCCGTGATCAGCGACGAATCGCCGCGCTCCCGAGCGGCCGCCGACGCGGTGATTTCCCAAGCACAGCAACGCGGCCTGGCGATTCGGGATGATCCCGGCGGCGCGCTGCTCGTCGTCTCCGGCTGGTCGCGCGCCGCGGAAGCCCTCGAATCCAGCAACAGCGGGCCGGGCTACATCTACGGCGTCCACCTAGCGCCGTGGCTGCTGCACGGGCCGGTGGTGAACGCCGTGGCCGGCTCGTCCATCCCGCTGCGCTTCGATCCCCGCGACGAGCGCTCGCTGACCTACGGCATGACGCTGGCCGGTGTGTTCGGCGGCGAACCGCCTTCGCTCGCCGGATTCCGCCGCTGGCTCGCGGCGCGGCAGGAGAACCTCACCGGCGAGGTCACGATCTACGCCTCCGCCCAGGTGGACGTGATGCGGATGGCCAACCACCCGCACGGGAGTTCCGCCGCGGGCCAATGGATCCCGCAGGGCACCGTCGTCGCCATTTCCGGACCCCTTCCGTCCTGACCCAGAACCAGGAGTGCTCATGTCTGTTGTGGACGTATCGCGTCCGGTCGTCCCACCGGTGCAGGCACCACCCGCGCAGCGCGGCGTCGTCGCGATCGGTGTCGCGGTAGCCGTCGTGGTGGGCCTGGCCGTCAACAACGCCGCCGGCTGGAAGCTCACCGTGCTCTACGCGGTCGGCCTCGCGCTCGGGCTCGTGCTGTTCCATTCCCGGTTCGGCTTCACCTCGGCGTGGCGGCAGCTGGTGACCGTCGGCCAAGGCCGGGCGATCCGGGAGCACATGCTGATGCTGGGCGTGGCGTGCCTGCTGTTCTCCGTGCTGCTGGGCAGCGGCGTGAGCCTGTCCGGGACACCGGAAGGCAGCGTGGCGCCGGCCGGGCTGGGCGTGGTGCTGGGCGCATTCCTGTTCGGCGTCGGCATGCAGGTCGGCGGCTCGTGCGCCTCCGGGACGCTGTTCGCAGTCGGCAGCGGGCAGACCGCGATCCTGTTCACCCTAGGCGGTTTCATCGCCGGCTCGGTCGCGAGCGCCTTCGCCGCCGACTGGATCAAACTGCTGCAGAACACCGGTCCCAGCGTCTCGCTCGCCGACACGCCGCTGGGGCACGCCGGAGCTCTGCTCATCTCGCTGCTGGTCATCGGCGCCATCGCCGGCGCATCGGTGCTGGTGGAACGCCGCCGGACACCACCGCCTCTCGAACAGCCGCCGACCGAACGCGGCGTGCTGCGGGTGCTGCGCGGCTCCTGGCCGTTATGGGTCGGGGCGCTGCTGCTCGCCGGACTGAACGCGCTGACGCTGTTCGTGTCCGGGCACGCCTGGGGAATCACCTCGGCGTTCGGGTTGTGGGGCGCCAAGATCCTCGGCTGGGTCGGCATCGACATCTCGGGCACGCCGTTCTGGAGCGTGCCGGAGAACGCCGCGAAGCTCTCGGCTTCCGTGCTCACCGACCGGATTTCGGTGATGGACTTCGGGATCATGATCGGCGCGCTCATCGCCGCCGCCCTGGCCGGAGCCTTCACCCTGCACCGCAAGATCCCGTGGAAGCTGGCGGTCGGCGCCGTGCTCGGCGGCGTGGTCATGGGGATCGGCGCCCGGCTCGCCGGCGGCTGCAACATCGGTGCCTACTTCTCAGGAGTGGCCTCGTTCAGCCTGCACGGCTGGCTGTGGGGCGCGATGGCCCTCGTCGGCACCTTCGCGGGTGTCGCGCTGCGTCCGCTGTTCGGGCTCTCCAATCCCAAACCGTCCGACTCGGTCTGCTGATCCGCCGCGCGGAAAAACCGCGTGGAACACCAAGAAATGGAGGAACCATGGCCAAATCCATCCGCAGGTTCGCCGCGGCGACCGCGGCCGCGCTGGCCGCCTGCCTGCTGACCGGTGGCGTCGCCACGGCCGAGCCGATCTGGGTGCTGCCCGGCGTCGACCTGGGTGCGGTGCTCGGCCCGACCGTTCAGCTGCCCACTCAGTTGCTGCAGCCCGTCTTCGACGTGCTGGGCGGCTGAGAATCCGACGATCGATCAAGCCCGAAGCCGAATTGGGAGGAAGAACATGAAGCGGATCGCAGGACGTGCCGTTGCGGCCTCGTTGCTGGCCGGAGTCGCATTGCTCGGCACCGGCCCGGCGGCCCTCGCCGAGGCACCGCGGGAGGACGGCGTGGCAGTCGTCGACGAACCCGACACCGGCGACCTGAACAACAAGTGGACCTTCGCGCCGCTGGGAGTGCCGGTCTTCGGCCTGATCGACTCGATCAGCGGCGTCCCCAAGCGCCTCGGCCTGCTCTGAGCCGCGCCCGGGTGCCTTCGCTGGGCACGGGGCCGTGAGTCTTTTGGGTTGCTGCAGCAACCCA